>JACCQV010000114.1 GCA_013813945.1 Deltaproteobacteria bacterium
ATCCGAACCTCGATCGCGAGATCGCGATCAAGGTGCTCAAGCGCCACGACGCGCATCCGTCACTGCGCAAGCGCCTGCTCCGCGAAGGCCGTGCGATGGCCCGACTCAAGCACCCCAACGTGCTGACGGTCTACGAAGTCGGCACCGACAATGACCGCGACTTCATCGCGATGGAGCTCGTCGATGGCAGCTCGCTCGACCAGTGGCTGACCCGTAATCCGACGCGCGATGACGTGATCCGGGCGCTGCTCTCCGCTGGACGCGGGCTCGCCGCAGCACACGCCGCAGGCCTCGTGCATCGCGACTTCAAGCCGCACAATGTGCTGCGCAGCCGGAATGGTCGCGTCCTCGTCACGGACTTCGGGCTCGCGCGCGGGCTCGGTGACGATGCGGCGGCGGGCGTAGGACCCGCGGCCACGGTGCGCGTTCCGCCGACAGCCGGCCTCGACGAGACGCTCGATGCCGTGAAGTCGCCGACGCCATCATCATCGAGCAGCAACGTGCGCACCGACAGCGTGCTCGACGCACCGTTGACGCAGACCGGCGCGCTGATCGGCACGCCGGCGTACATGGCGCCGGAGCAGTTTCGCGGCGCCGATCCCGATCCGCGTACGGATCAGTTCGCGTTCTGCGTCACCGCCTGGCAAGCGTTGACCGGGTCGCGTCCACACACGGGCACGACGCTCGACGAGCTACGTCGCTCGGCGGAGCGCGGCATCGGGAACGTCGCGTCGACGCTGAGTCCGCCGCTCCGCGCCGTGCTCGCCCGTGGTCTCGATCCGGATCCCGAGAAGCGCTGGCCCGATCTCGATGCGCTGCTCGACCAGCTCGAGCACATCGAGCGGCCGCGGCGGTCGCGGTGGGTCATCCCGGCGGTACTGGTCGGCGTCCTCGCACTCGTCGGCGTGACCGTGCTGATGACTCGGCGCACGAACGAGACTCCGCTCGCCAAGAAAGCAGCGGGGTGCGAGCCAGCCGACCAGGTGTTCGCGGACGCGTGGTCCACCAAGCTCCGCGATCAGCTGTGGACCGCAGCTCAGGCGGCCCAGATCAGCGAACCGCTGTTCGCCCAGGCAACCGACCCCTTTGCGGAGTTTCGCAAGCGCTGGATCGCCAGCTACGCGGAGATCTGCAATGCGACACCGGATGCCAGGACCGCAGCACGTGTCGGGTGCCTCCTCGATGCGCGGGATCAGGTCAGTGCGCTTGCACTGGCCATGCGGTCTGCGAGCTCGCGGGTCTACGAGAACTTCGATGCGCACGGCATCCTGCCGAACCTCGCCGGCTGCACCGGCCCGAGGCCGGTCGCGTCGCCCCCGATCCCGCCCGAGAAGCGCACGCGCGTGATCGCAGTGATCGCCGGTGCGTTCATGACGATGGACAGCACGCGGCTTGCCGAGGCGATCGATCGCCTCGAGAGGGAGGCGAACGAGATCGGCTGGGCTCCTCTCCTGCCACGGGTCCTCACGACGGGTGCGAACGCTTACCTTCGTCGCCACGAGCTGGCGAATGCACGCGAGCTGTTCAAGCGAGCCATCGAGCTCGCCGGTCCTGCGAATGACGCACGCATCACCGCGATCGCGCGGCTCGGCCTGCTCGAGGCGTCGATGATCGAGCTCGTGACGCCGGGTGCGCGGCGCAAGCGCGGCGAGCTGCACCCCGAGATCGCGAGTGCGTTGACCTACGCCAGGAGCGCCGTCGCGGTGGCGGGCGATGACCCGATCCTGCTCGGATCGGTCGCGCTTCTCGAGGGCCAGGCGTACGCAGCGCTCGCGCGCTGGAGTCTCGACAAGCGCGAATACAACAAGGCGATCGCGCTGGTCCAGAACGCCCGCCACCAGTGGGCCACGGCGGGTGATCTGCACCGTGCCGCGCGGGCCGCGGTGATCGAGGCCGACTTCTATCTCCAGCGAGGGGACGAGCGTGCGGTCGAGGACGCGCAGTTTGCAGCCCGCGATGCCGCGACGTCGCTCGAGCGCGCAGAGCTGCCACGCATCGACACGTTGACCGAGCTGCGCGCACAGCTCGCGTTTGCCCGCGGGATGTTCTCCGAGGCCAGCGCGCACTATCGAGAGCTCGCTCGACGTCTGCCGCCGAGCACCGCGCCGGTGCGCAAAGGCATCGTGCTCGACGGTGACGGTCGCCCTGTGCAGGGGGCGTCCGTCCTCGCGTGGACCGGCGAGCTCCACGGCGACCCGCTCGCGGTGGCCACCGACGTGCGCGAAGTGCTCGAAGAGGTCGTGACTGCCAGCGACGGCAGTTTCAGGATCGCTGCACATCCTGACACCGCGCTGATCGCCGCCCTGGGCCAGAGCCGCTCCGCACCACGACTGGCCGGGACCGGAGACGTGACCTTGCGCTTCCAGCCGACGCGCGTGCTCACCGGCAAGCTCGCCTCGAGCAACCTCGGCGGCGTGATGGTGTTCGCGAAGGTCCCGCTCGGAACGTCGGCGTGGATCGTGCGCGCGCCCCTGAAGTCCGACCACACGTACTCGCTCGGCGGTATCCCAGCCGGCGCAATCATTCTGGGCTCCGAGGGTCCAGCCGGTGACGGTTGGCGGATCGTCACGGCCGGCCCGAACGCGCGGCTGTCGTGGCCGGTCGGTGCTGCCATCGAGATCATCGTGCGCGGTCGGATCGAGGCAGAGGGAGCCACGGTCTGGGTGTTCCGGGGCGCGCAGACCGCGCGCCCGACCACGCGGGTCGAAGCCGAGGACCTCGCCGCCCGCGCCCGCGATGTCGCCACCGCGCGGCTCGCGCCGATTGGAAAGGGCGCGACCGACAACGGTCTCGAGCTCTACGAGCCCGGTGATCACCACGCGGTCATCCCCGGCGGCCCGGGCGACACCACGGTCGCGTGTGTCGCTCCCGGCGAGGCTCCGACGACGCCCGTGACGTGTACGGAAATTGCGGTCACGACCGGCAAGGTCTTCGACCACAGCGACGGTCGCGTCGGCACCGACACCCAGCCGGTCGTGATAAACCCGGTTCCGTGAAGATCCACGAGTATCAAGGCAAGCAGCTGTTCCGGAAGTACGGCGTGCCGGTGCCCTTTGGCATCGCCGCGACGAGTGCCGAAGAAGCGATCGCGGCGATTCCCAAGGTGCAGCAGCAAGGCGGCACCGACATCGTCGTCGTCAAGGCGCAGATCCACGCGGGTGGTCGCGGCAAGGGCGGCGGCGTCAAGGTCGCGAAGACGAAGGCCGACGCTGAAGAGGCCGTGAAGAAGATCTTCGGGATGACCCTCATCACGCCGCAGACCGGCCCCGAGGGCAAGAAGGTCCAGCGCATCTTCATCGAGCAAGGTCTCGCGATCGACCACGAGTTCTACCTCGGCATGCTGCTCGACCGCGCGACCGGCCGGAACACGGTGATGGCCTCGCGCGAAGGCGGCATGGACATCGAGGAGGTTGCGGAGAAGCACCCCGAGAAGATCATCCGCATGACGGTCAACCCGGCCACCGGCTGGCAGGACTACCAGTCGCGCGAGCTCGCGAAGGCGCTCGGGATGACCGGCAAGGTTGCGAACGAGCTCGCAGCATTCATGCGCCCGCTGACGCGGGCGTACGAAGAGCTCGACATGTCGCTCCTCGAGATCAATCCGCTGATCACGACGAAGGACGGCAAGGTCCTCGCGCTCGATGCGAAGATCAACTTCGACGACAACGCGATGTTCCGCCACCCCGAGCTCGAGGAGCTGCGTGATCCCAACGAGGAGGACGCGAGCGAGATCGAGGCGAAGAAGTGGGACCTCTCATACATCGCACTCGATGGAAACATCGGCTGCATGGTCAACGGTGCCGGCCTCGCGATGTCGACGATGGACATCATCAACTTCTATGGCGGCTCGCCCGCGAACTTCCTCGACGTCGGTGGTGGTGCCACGGCCGAGAAGGTCACGGCAGCGTTCAAGATCATCACGAGTGACCCCGGGGTGAAGGCGATCTTCGTCAACATCTTCGGCGGCATCATGAAGTGCGACACGATCGCCGAGGGCGTGATCAAGGCGGTCAAGGAGACCGGCCTCAAGCAGCCACTCGTCGTGCGCCTCGAGGGCACGAACGTCGAGCTCGGCAAGAAGATGCTCGCTGAGAGCGGTCTCAACATCGTCGCCGCGGCCGATATGGCCGATGGCGCCCAGAAGGTCGTCAAGGCCGCCAAGGAGCAGCGCTAATGTCGGTCCTCGTCGGTTTTGATACCCGCCTCGTCGTCCAGGGCATGTCCGGCTCAGCCGGCGCCTTTCACGCAAAGCAGATGGTCGAGTACGGCACCAACGTCGTTGCCGGGGTTACGCCGGGCAAGGGCGGCGCGAAGGTCGCCGGGCTCGAGCAGGTCCCGCTCTACGACACCGTCGACGAGGCGGTTCGCCTCGCGAACGCGAACACGACCGTGATCTACGTGCCGCCGCCGTTCGCAGCGGACGCGATCCTCGAGGCGGCTGCCGCCGGGATCGAGACGATCATCTGCATCACCGAGGGCATCCCTGCCCGCGACATGATCAAGGTCAAGTACGTCCTCGATAACGAGTATCCCGGCGTCGTGCTCGTCGGTCCGAACTGCCCCGGCGTGATCACGCCCGGTCAGTGCAAGGTCGGCATCATGCCGGGCTACATCCACAAGCCGGGCGGCGTCGGCGTGGTCTCGCGCTCGGGAACGCTGACCTACGAGGTCGTCGGTCAGCTCACGAAGCTCGGCCTCGGCCAGTCGACCGCGATCGGCATCGGTGGCGATCCCGTCAAGGGCACCGACTTCATCGATGCGCTCGCGTGGTTCGCGAACGATCCGGGAACGTCGTCGATCTTCATGATCGGCGAGATCGGTGGCGACTCCGAGGAGCGCGCCGCGCAGTTCATCAAGGATCACATCGACAAGCCGTGCGCAGCGTTCATCGGTGGGCAGACGGCACCTCCGGGCAAGCGCATGGGCCACGCTGGCGCGATCATCTCCGGTGGCAAGGGCGCCGCGAAGGACAAGATCGCCGCGCTCCAGGCCGCGAACATCGCGGTCGCCGCAACGCCGGCCGAGATGGGCGCGACGCTCGCCAAGGTTCTCGCGTCGGCGCCTGCCAGAGCGTGAGGCGGCCGAGCGGACCGGCGAACCGGCGGGTCGGTGGCTGACCCGTTCCCTGCCCCCGGCGGCCACTGACCACGTTACAATGGCGGTCGTGGTCGCAGTCTCGCTCGGCCGGTACGAGGTGCTCCGGTTGCTCGCGACCGGCGGCATGGCCGAGCTCTACCTTGCACGCACGCGCGGCGCGGGTGGGTTCGAGAAGCCGCTCGTGCTCAAGCGGATGCTGCCGCAGATCGCAGAGGACCCCGATCTCCGTACGATGTTCCTCGATGAAGCGCGGCTCGCCGCGACGCTTCACCACCCGAACGTGGTCCAGGTGTTCGACCTCGGCGAAGACGCCGGGCAGTACTTCTTCGCGATGGAGTACGTGCACGGCAGTGATGTCCATCGGCTCATGCGCGCCGCCAGTGGTGTCCTGCCGCTCGACGTCTCGATCGAGATCGTGAGCCAGACCGCGGCGGGCTTGCACCACGCGCATGAACGGGTCGATGACACCGGCACAGCGCTCGGGATCGTGCATCGCGATGTGTCGCCTTCGAACATGCTGTGCACGTGGGAAGGCTGCGTGAAGCTCGCGGACTTCGGGATCGCGAAGGCCGCATCTCATCGCTCGCGAACGCGGACCGGCACGATCCGCGGCAAGACCGCGTACATGTCGCCCGAGCAGTGCAAGGGTGATCCCGTCGATCGGCGAAGTGATGTGTTCGCACTCGCGATCGTGCTGTACGAGCTGACCACCGGACGTCGAGTCTTCGACGGGGACAACGACTACGCCGTGCTGCACAAGATCACGAGCAGCGACGTGCCGCCGCCGTCGAGCATCGTCCCCGCGTACCCGGCCGAGCTCGAGCGGATCGTGATGCGTGGACTACGCCGCGAGCGCGACGAGCGGTATCCATCGGCCGCCGCACTGCGCGATGACCTCGAGGCGTTCGCTCGTGGTCACGGCCTCGCGACGGGCCCCTCCGTGATCGCACGTGTTCTCGAGGAGCGGCTCGGACCGCCGACGCCGTGGCCGGTCGCACTCCCAGCCCGGCCCCCCCGCCCCCCCACGGCAGCCACAGTGGTCGACGCGATCGCCGTGCCTCGAACGATGCCTCGAGCTCGTCGCCGCCTCGGCTGGGCGATCGGTGCCGGTGCTGCTGCGATCGCGGTTGCTGCGATCGTGATCGTCGGGGCGACATCTGGATCGTCGCCGGCCGCCCCGGCCGTGAACCACACATCGTCCGAGGGGAGCCCGCCACCTCCGAGCGCGCGACCATCCGCACCCGCCCCCGAACCAGTGATCGCAACCGAGCCGAACAAACCTGCGCGTGCTCCGGCGAAGCGCGCCGACAAGCCGCGGTCGAGCAAGAAACCATCGCCGCCGGCCCCACCGCCGGTCGCTCCGCCTCGTCGTGCGGTCGACCTCGATTCACCGCTGCCATGACCACGCGCGTACCGAGTGGCGACGACATCCTCACCGAACGCGACCTGACCGCCTACGAGGGTCCGCCGCAGCTCCAGGCGGTGATCGTCGTCGACGGTGTCGTCACGATGCAGCCGCTGCCGCCACGCGGCCGCCTCGTGATCGGGCGCTCGAGCTCGGCCGAGCTGCACGTCGATAGTCCTCGGCTGTCGCGACAGCATGCGGTCCTCCACGTCGGCGAGACGCTGCGCATCGAGGATCTCGGAAGCGCGAACGGCACCCGGGTCGGCGATCGACACCTCCGCCGTGGCGAAATCATTGACCTCGCACCTGGAGAAGTCGTCGAGCTCGGACCGGTGATGTTCGTCGTGCAACGCACCGGCGGAGACGCGCCGCGCTGGACTCCGCCCACGATTCCGAGCGCCACGTCGCGTGGCGAGCCGGTGTTGCCGGCGACCGGACCGATGGCGCACCTGATGCGACTCGTCGAGCGTGTCGCCGCAGGCACGATCAACGTGCTCGTGATCGGCGAGACCGGAACCGGCAAGGAGCTGGTCGGAGAGCGCATCCATACGCTGTCGCCACGCCGAGCCGGGCCGCTCGTCCGCCTCAACTGCGCGGCGTTCCCCGAAACCCTCCTCGAGAGTGAGCTGTTCGGTCACGAGCGCGGCGCGTTCACCGGCGCCGACCGTGCGAAGCAAGGACTGCTCGAGAGCGCGCACGGTGGCACGGTGTTCCTCGACGAGATCGGCGATATGCCGCTGTCGCTCCAGGCCAAGCTCCTGCGCGTGCTCGAGGCGCGCGAGGTGCTTCCCGTCGGTGCGGTTCGCCCGCGCCCGATCGACGTTCGGTTCATCGCGGCAACGCATCAGGACCTGGTTGCAGCGAGCCAGCGCGGCTCGTTCCGAGCGGACCTCTACTACCGTCTCAACGGCGTCACGCTCGTGCTGCCACCGCTGCGCGAACGAGCTCACGAGATCGAGGCACTCGCCCGCACATTCATCGAGCGAGCGACCCACGCCGCGCAACGTGCACCGCTCGCACTGTCCGCTCGGGCGCTCGCCCTGCTCCTCGCGCACCGGTGGCCTGGCAACGTTCGCGAGCTGCGCAACGTCATCGAGCGCGCGGTGCTGATGTGTGACGGACGATCCATCGAGCCCGAGCACGTGACGATCGAATCCGTCACGGCGCCACCGGCCGCTGCGGCTGCGAGCGCCGTACCGGGCGATCTCCGGCGCGACGTCAAGGAGCTCGAGCGCGAGGCGGTGATCGCCGCGCTCGAGCAGACCCGCGGCAACCAGACCGAGGCCGCGCGTCTGCTCGGGATGTCGCGCCGAGCGCTCGTCGCACGCCTCGACGAGTTCAAGCTCCCTCGCCCGCGCAAGCGCTCGGACTGAGTTACTGCGGAGGAGGCACCGTCGGCGGCAAGCCCGGATTCTCGCCGGGCGCGAAGCCATGCGTGAGTGTGGTGAAGTCGAGAAACCCGTTCGGTCCCGACGTCGCGCTCGACCCGCTCGAGGCGATCACGCGCGTTGCACCGATCCCGAGCTCGGCCCCGATCGCGTCGTTGCGGTAGTAGCGATAGGCAGGCTCGAGGATCTCGATCTGGCCGTCGTTCCACGGCCACGAGCCCGCCGGATTGTCGATCACGTAGCGGATCGCACGGAGCAGCGAGCCGCGGCCCGTCGATGTCACGTTGTCGTACATCGAGCGATCGCCACGGCGCAATCGCAGCTCGGCATGACGAACCAGCCCATTCGCCGCCGAGACCATGTAGCCGAGCGATTCGTCATCGGTGACGAGGTACTCGCCGTAGCATCCCGTCGCGCCACGCCCGGTCTCGTGCGGGATGCGGCCGCTCGGCCAGATGCCGGTCATCCCTGGACACGAGCTGCACGACATCGAACCGTCACCGTCGTTCATCCGCTGGGTCCCCTTGAGGTTCGACTCGGCCCACGCTTGCGCCGCAGTGACCTGGCGGTCCGCACGATCGTGCAGCGTCAAACCCGAGCCGGCGAGATAGTCGGCGACGTACGCGGCTGCACCACTACCCATGAAGCCCCAGTTGTTCGCCTTCTCGTGCGACACCTCGTCGACGATCTTGTACACGCCGGGGCCGCGCAGCCAATCCTGGAACCTGCGCTTGTCCGCCGCCGTCCAGCCGGGATAGGTCGCGAGCAGATCCGCGGCCGCGATGAATCCGGGGATATGCCTCACGAGCCCGAGGTCATCTCCGCCGGAGCTGACGCCACTGTTCGCGAGCTCGAGGAGCCGATCACGCGCCGACGCCGCAAACGCCTCGTTCGCATGAACGTGATAAGCGAGCGCCTTGGCGTAGATCAGCGTCGACGCACCGTCGAAGACGTCGCGGTCAAACGACAGCGCGAAGCCAGCGTAGGGCCAGTAGGTCGGCGCCTGGACGTAGGTCGCGAGCCGATCCGCGGCGGCACGATACGGCTGCGTTCCCTGGAGGGCCTTCGAGCGCACGATCGCGAGCTCACCAGGCGTGGTCAGGTAGCCGCGCGATCCATCCGCAACAGCTGGCGGCGGCTCGACCGGCGGCGGCGGTGGTGGCACCACATCGACGAGCGTCAGCACGAGCTCGGGTTTTCCGCTCGAGCGCTCGCGCGAGGCGAACGCGACCCCGTCGGTCGAGCGCGGGATGAGCGCGAGCGAGAGCGGCTGGCCGGGCGTCACGGCCGCGGTCACGTCGAGCTCGACCCACGCCGACGATGACACGCGCGCGAACGAGCCGATCCGGGTGCCATCGAGCGCCGGTCGCGTGTCCCACGTCAGGGCAGACTCGCTCCAGGTGGCGGTGGTGATCGAGTGGATGTCGACCGCGTTGGCCGAGCTCGAGGTCACGTAGAGCCGCAACATCGCCTTCGTGATCGCGCCGGCCGGCACGGCGAACCGGAGGTAGCTCTGCTTGATCGTGCTCGAGTCGGATTGATCCGCGGGCAGCGACGTCGAGGTGCCGTAGTTCGTGCGCGCGTATTTCCCCGAGCGAACGTGCGCATCGGCGTCGGGACGGAGCGGAACCACCGATTCGCTCTCCGTCGTACCGACCTCGAGCTCGATATCCGCCACGCAGCCGGTCGCAACGACCGCGAGAACCCATGCAAGGTCGCTCCTCATGTGTGCCTCCTGGAGCTGGTTCACAGCAAGGGTGGGGCCACGTCCAAGTTCTTGGAACAAGCCGCCAGATCCGGGCATTGAGCGAATTCAGCGCAACTGGTTGCGCGGGTTCGGGTCGAGCGTCAGGTCAGTGCCAGGTGATCACCAGGCCGGGACGCTGATCCAGGACCCCCTCCTGCGATGACGCGAGCGTGGCGCCTTCCATGGAGACCGCAGCCAGCAGCAAACCGTAGTTCGCCGAGGGATCAGCGATCCATGCCTGCACTGCGGCCGGGTCCAGCGCGACGGTGATCATGCCCGCCTGAGCCGCCACGAAGGAGCCGATCTGCATGGTCCCGCGAGAACCAGGTCCAGCGCCCGGAGTGCTCCATGCGCTCGACGAGGTGCGCTGGTTCCAGGTCACCGCGAGCTCCTCCCATGGTTCGACCACCGCGAACAGATCGACCGAGAGGTTCCCGGTCTCGATGACCTGGACTCGCAGCTGCGCCGTCTCGACGGTAGCCGTGGTCGGGATCGCGGTCAGCACGAACCGGAGCAGCGAGCTGGTCGTGGTCGCCACAGATCCGCTGACCGTGAGGTTGTCGGATCCTCCGAAGTTCATCGCCGGCATCGCCCGCAGTAGCTCGGCGTCGGTGGTCACACCCTTCACGTCGCCGCTCACGCCTTCGCCGAACCCGGTCGTGTGGATGCAGAGATCGGCGAGCCCGTCGCCAGCAGACTCCGTATAGCGCCGCCCATCACAGCTCGGATCTTCGAAGCTGCACCAGCCGGTCGCCTCGCACACGCCGTCCTGGCCATCGAGCTGACACTGCGCGGCGGTTTCACACCGGAACACCGGCGCGTCACTGCACGCCGCCAGCGCGACTAGAAGTGCAGCTCGAACGCGATCCATCGTCTCGAGGCTCGGGCTGTGACGGCGGGCGTCGCCGTCGTGGAATCGCGCAGCGAGTAGCGCAGCAGCGCGGCGATCGCGAGGGTGCCTCCAGCGGCAAACGCGATCGACCCGACCAGGTGGTGGCGATCCGCACGCGTCATGTGATCGTCGAACGCCTGCAACGAACCATCCCCGCGCCCCTCCACGGTCGCGGCGTCGCGCGCGCCTCCCGCGAGCACCATGAACGTCGTACCCGCGGCGATTGCGGCGATGCCGCCGATCGCGAGTGCGCCACCCGTTCGATCGCGATACCACGGTGACTCGGTCACCACGATCGTCGGTGGTGGGGGCGGCGTGGCGACGGGCGCTGGAACTGGCTGCACGGGCTGAGCGGGCTGACAGCGCTCGATGTTGAGCTCTGCCTTCTGGCGCGCAGCTTCACTCGGCGACGTGCGCATGAATGCCCGATACGCATCGGCAGCACGCGGGCAGTCACCGAGTGCGCGATAGGCCTGACCGAGGCCGTACAAGCACTCGGGGTGCCGTTCGATCTGAAAGCACGCCTTGAACGCCTCGACGGCCTGCGGGTAATCCTGCGTCTCGAACTTGCGGACGGCGTCATCCCGAAGGGTGCCCGGGGCCTGTGCATGCGTCGCGCCTGCAGTCAGCAGGACCAAGAGCAACGCGAACCGCAGCGACACACCGCGAGCGTACCGAGCCGTGCATCCGTGGGTCAACGTCCCCCACGCGCGAAGGGCCAACGTCCGTGCTACAGACCTCGACCATATGCGCTGGCTCATCACCGGTGGCGCCGGGTTCCTCGGCATCAACCTCGTCCGCCACCTGCTCGCTCGCGGCCACTCGGTCGTCTCGCTCGATCGCGAGCCGTTCGACTATCCCGAGCGCGCGCAGATCACCGAGCAGCGCGGCGATATTCGCGTCCGCGCCGATGTCGAGCGCGCCGCTGCTGGCTGCGATGTCGTGGTCCACGCGGCCGCGGCGTTGCCGCTGTATCCGCCGGAGGAGATCCACACGATCGACGTCGACGGCACGCGCACGGTGCTCGAGGGAACGGGTGACCGCCGCGTCGTTCACATCTCGTCGACAGCGGTCTACGGCGTCCCCGATCACCATCCGCTCGTCGAG
>JACCQV010001183.1 GCA_013813945.1 Deltaproteobacteria bacterium
CCGTCGCGATCTCGAAATCCGTTAGGTCGTCGTAGAAGATTTCTCGCGCCGAGCGACCCACGGCCTCGGCGGCGGTCCAGCCGTACCTCCGCTCGGCGCCCTTGTTCCAGTAGAGGATCCGGTGGTCGAGGTCGCGAACGAGGATCGCGTCCTGGGCCTTGTCGAGCAACGAGGCCTGCTCGCGCAGCCGGGCTTCGGCTTTCTGGCGCTCGAGCTCGGCGGCCGCACGGGTCGCGAAGATCTGCAGCGTCGAGGCGACGAACTCTGTCGAACGGACCGGATCTCGGAACAGCGCGAACACCAGCCCGATCGACCGGCCGGACGAGTCATCGAGGCGACGCCCGGCGTAGCCCCGCGTGCGGTGCGGCGCGGCCGAGGGCGTCTGGCGCAGGACCTCGACTTCGCTCGCTGCGTCGATCCATCCTCCGAGCTCCAGAACGCGCTCGGCTGGCGTCCCGACCAGGTCGAGCTCGAACGACGGTACCGCCCGCGCGTTGACGACCGCGCCGATCGTCTGAGCCCGTGGATCCCCGCCCGCTACGAGCCGGGCCACGAAGGCAGCCTCGGCGCCGAGCGCCTCCGCCATGCTCGCCGCCAGCTGCTCGAAGAACTGCGCGTGGTTGCTGGCGGAGACGCTGGTCGCCATCTTCTGCAACGCGGTCTGCAGCCGAAGACGTTCTTCGCGCCCGCGCAGGGTGACGATGCCGAACGCGAGATCATCGGCCAGATCGCGCAGCGCGCGCAGCTCCTGCGTCTGCAGGTGCCTGACCTCTGCCAGATATAGCGTGAGGACGCCGAGGGTCACGCCCGCCTGCTTGAGTGGGAGAGCGACTCCGCCCCGGTAGCCGCGCGCCTGCGCCGCGGCCAGCCAGGGTGCGAAGGACGGATCCGCGCTCAGCTCGGGGATCGCGACCGGCTCCCCTGTCCGGACCGCGCGGCCGACAGCGCCGAGGCCGAGCGGGCTTGTGTCGGACCAGCTGATCATGGTCTCGGACAGATAGCCATCCTCGACTCCAGCGTGGGCTCGAGGGACGACGGTGCGGGCGTCGTCGTCCTCTGCGTATCCGACCCACGCCATCCGGAAACCGCCGTCCTCGACGGCGATCCGGCAGACGGTCGCGAGCAGCTCCTCCTCGCACTCGCATCGGGTCACGGCCTCGTTGCATCGGCTCAACAGGTGGAGAGCACGATTGGTCTCGGCGAGGTGAAACTCGGTCAGCTTGCGCTGGGTGATGTCGAGGACCGTGCCGGTCATCTGAAGTGGGCGGCCCGCCGGATCGCGCGTCACCTCGCCCCGCTCGAGCAGGGTCCGGACGGTGCCGTCCGGGGCCAGCGTGCGGTGTTCGACGACGTAGGGCGCGACGCCGGCCAGCGCGTCCTGGACCGCGCGGTCGATCCGCTCGCGGTCGTCCGGGTGCACGCCGCGCAGGAACGCCTCGTAGGTCGCGCCGAAATCATCTGGAGCGATGCCGAACAGCCGGAAGATCTCGTCGGACCAGCGAAGCTCGCCGGTCGCGAGGTTCAAGTTCCAGTTGCCGAGGCCGGCGATGCGCTGGGCCTCCTTCAGCGTCGCCTCGCTCTCGCGCAGCGAGGCTTCGACCCGCTTGAGCGCGTCGACGTCGGTGTTGGTCCCGAACCACTGCACGACCTGTCCAGCGCCGTCGCGGACCGGCACCACCCGGGTCAAGAACGTGCGGAAGCTGCCGTCGGCGGCGCGGAGCGGAAACTCGATCTCGAGCGGTGCGCCCGCTGCGATCGCGGCCTTCCACGCGGCCAGCACGGTCGGCAGCTGCTCGGGATCGTGCACCCGTTGCCAACCCCAGCCCTCCATTTCGGCCGGTGTCGCCCCCGTGTAGTCGTACCAGCGATCGTTGTACCAGTGGATCGCCCCGTCGGCCGACGCGATCCAGGCCAGCTGAGACATCGAGTTGGCCATCGCGCGGAACCGCTCCTCGCTGGCGCGGAGCGCCTCCTCGGCCTCCTTGCGTTCCGTGATGTCACGGTAGTTCACGGCGAAGGCCGCGACGTCGGGGTGATCGAGCAGGTTGACCTCGAAGGACTCGACCCAACGCCAACGGCCGTCCTGGTGGCGGACCCTGAGGATCTTGACCTGGGATCCGCCCGGCGCTGGCAGCACGAAGGGCGTCTTGGCCATCTCGGCCGCGTCGTCTGGATGGACGAACTCGAAGGCATTCCTGCCGACCATCTCGTCGGGTTGGTACCCGAGCACCCGCGTGACCGCCGGGCTTTCGAAAAGGATCGTGCCGTCTGCGCCCACCAGGTGGAAGACGTCCCACGAGCTCTGAACGAGGGTACGGAAGCGTGCCTCGCTTGCGCGCAGCGCGGCCTCGGCCCGACGGCGGTCAGTGATGTCCTGGAAGGCGCCCTGGATCTGGACGATCCGGTCGGCCGGGTCGCGCACCGCCTCGCCCATGGCGCACACCCATCGCCGGTTGCCACGTGCCGTGACAATTTCGAGCTCGACGTTGAAGGGCGTGCCGTGCTCCACGCACTCGGTGACGACGCGGGTGATCTCGGGACGACTCTCCGGGGCGTAGAACTCGATCGCGGCATCGACAGGCGGCACGAAGCCCACCGCGACCTCATGGATCGCACACACCTCGTCGGACCAGAACACCCGGCCGTCGGCGAGGTCGAGGCTCCACCCGCCCAGCTTGGCGGTCGCGCCGGCGATCCGCAGCAGGCTCTCGGTGTGCCGCTGTCGCTCGAGCTGCTGTTGCCGCCCGGTGATGTCGCGGGCCACGGCGAAGATCTGCTTCGACTCCGGCACCGGGAGGGCGTTCCACGCCAGCCAGCGGGTGGAGCCGTCCTTGTGAAGATACCGGTTCTCGAACCCGCGCACCGGCAGGCCCGCGACGAGGGTCTCGGCGAAGTTCGTCGAGGCAACGCGATCTTCGGGCTGAACGAAGTCGATCCACGGCCGTCCGACGAGCTCCGCGGCGCTCCAGCCGAGGCACGCGGTCCACGCCGGGTTGACGTGCAGCAGGTGGCCGCCGAAGCTGGCAACGGCCATCAGGTCCGGCGCAAGATCGAACAACTGAGCGGCGTGAACGTTGGTGTTCTCGCGCGGGTCCGGAGACGTCATCGACGCCTCCGCGCGGCACGCACTGTGATCGATACAGGCCGCTTCGATGCCGTCCGTCTACAGTTCATTACCCCGCCTCGTCGCGCCGCTGCTCGCAGCGCCGATTCGATGATAGCGGATCCGACCATCGGCCACGCGCACTTCGAAGCTTTTGTTGTTCAGCGAGCCGTGACCGACGTTGTGAAGTCGCTCTACGTCGGGCTAACCGAGAACACGATCGCATAATATGGTGTCTCACTCGACTGACCGCCTCGAAGCGATGGGAGCGATGATGACGGAGATTCCGACCGAGCCGATCGGCAGTATTCCCCGACCGACCGAGCTCATCGAGGCCGTAGCGGCTTGCGGGGGCCGGACCGATGATCCGGCTCTCGAGCCGCTCTTCAAGGATGCGGTGCGCGACACGGTCGCTCGGTTCGAGGCGACCGGCTCGCCGGTCATCACCGACGGCGAGATGCGCAAGTACCACAACTTCTGGGATTACTGCGTCCACGGGCTCCCCAACACCAAAGCCGCCGGGTTCGCGCTCCCGTTCGCCAGTGGTCACGTCCGGAGGCTCCCCGAGCTGACCGCGGCTCCCTTTCGCTACCAGCAGCGCGCCGATCGCTATCTCGAAGAGGCGCAGCAATACGCGACTCGTCCCGTCAAGCAAGCCGTGATCTCGCCGTCTGCGCTCAGCTTGCTCTACCCAGCCACCGGGATCGACGGCTACTCGCGGGCGAAGTTCATCCACGACGTGATCGACGAGCACGTGCGCGAGGTCCGCGCGTGCCTGCAGAAGGGCGCCCACGCCGTTCAGATCGACTTCACCGAGGGTCGCTTCGCCCTGAAGATCGATCCCTCGGGGACGCTCCTCGAGACCTTCATCGACCTCAACAACCAGGCGCTCGCGCGGTTTAGCCGCGAGGAGCGGTCGAAGATCGGCGTTCACACCTGCCCGGGCGGAGACCGCGACTCCACCCACAGCGCCGACATCGACTACGCCGATTTGCTGCCAAGCTTGATGCGGCTCGACGTGACCAACTTCTACGTCTCTCTCGCGGGCGAGAAGGATCGGCGGCGGGTACTCGAGATGCTTCGAAAGCACCTTCGGCCGCGGCAGCGGATCTTCGTCGGCGTGGTCGCGCCGATCGATTCCCGGATCGAGTCTGCGGAGGAGGTGCGCGATCGGATCCTCGAGGCCGCGGAGTACATCCCCATCGCTCAACTCGGGACCACGGACGACTGCGGCTTTTCGCCCTTCAGCGACGACACATCCACCACGCGGGACAAGGCCTTCGCGAAGATCACGGCGCGCGTCGAAGGCACGCGACTCGCTGCCCAGATCCTCTGCGCGTGACGCGCGGCGTGGTCGGACGCGAGTTTCGGTGTGCCCACACGACACAACCGGAGTGCGTCGGTGGCCGCGCCCCGGAAAATCTCGGGCGCTTCGGCGGCCACGGAACGAACTTGCTCACGCGCTTCTGATACGCACGATACGCGTCGCCGCGCGAGCGGATCGACTGCACCTCCGTCGGAGGAATGCCGGTAACAAACAGGATCGAGCAGAGCAACAGCGCCTACGGAAACAGCGCGAGCAGACCCTACGATCTTGGCGCGCGTCGGCGCAGGCGAGTACCGAGTGAGTGCGTACGGCTTCGAACCGCGCAGCCTGAGGTGGGAGGTGTTCGTGCCCCTGGGAGAGGAGCCGTCGTGATAGGGACAGTCGAACATTTTGCAGAGGGCGTCTGCAAAATCCTCCGCGGAGAGCGAAGCACAAATCCACGCGAGTCCTCGGCCTCGACGAGCCGGTCCATTCGAGGTTCAGATCTCGCCAACTGACCAAGAGTCGACATGCTGGGATCAGCGCCGTCCCGGGTGTTTACCGAAGCGGAGTACCCTGCGGACGCGAAGACCGTGGTCGCTCACGCAGTCGCGACGGGCAGTGGGGATGGTGGGGATGGGGTCAGACATAACTCTATAACTCGCGACCCCGTGACCGAACCGACGCGTCACGCTCGCACTCAACTCGATCACTTCAGGTCGTCGCGACGCACGCCG
>JACCQV010000118.1 GCA_013813945.1 Deltaproteobacteria bacterium
CGACGGGAAACAGTGCGACCGGCGTCCTGCTACTCGGCGCGCTGGCGCTGCTCGCGCGCCGACGTCGCTGAGCCCGCGGCCAGCTATGAACATGCCGACAGCTTCGCAATTATTTGCCGCGCCGGGCAGCCTGCCCGACCATGACAGTCGGTGAGCTACGCGAACCTCCGGGCCCGAACGCCGTGGGCGGCAGTTGCCGCCCTGGCCGGCTGTGGTAGCTCGCCCTCGCCGGCCCCCGATCCCGCGGAGACCCGCCACGACGCACAGACCGCCCCCCGCTGGCTCGAGTGCACCGAGTCGGTGCGTGCTCCCATGGAGGCCGCGCTGCTCGCGCGCTACCACCTCGAGAAGACCGATCAGCGCGTCGATGGCCTGCGCTGCGTCACCATCCAGCTCGGGCCACAACCCGCGTTCTTCGTCGAGCTGATCGGCTCCGAGCGCGAGCGCCACCGGCGGCTGCTCGGCGCGATCGCCACGGATGCGACCACCGAGCTCGTCGGCTTGCGCGATGCACGTCTCGAGTTCGCGCAGCTGCGCGGCGGCAAGGTTTGGTTCGAGACGATCGACCTCGACGGAGATCGATCGGACGAGGTGGTCGTCCACTACGACGATCTGCGCCAGGACGCCGCCTCGTGGATCGATGTGATCGCATTGCGTGGTCGCGCCCTCACCGAGATCGCCGGCCCGAGGATCTCGTTCGACGATCCGGACCTCGACGATGAAGCGTGCCACGGCGTCCTGACGACCCAGCGCGCCGGCGTCGCCACGCAGCTGGTGGTCACGACGACTGGCTCGACCGGAAGGAGCGACCACTGCCTCGCCGACGGCCGCCACGTGTTCGCACTCGACGCCGATCGGCTGGTCGAGATCCGCTGAGCCGGGTACCATCGCGAGCACGATGCTCCTCACCCGACTCGCTCTTGTCCTCGTGACTGTCATCGCCGTTGCGTGCGGTGGCAGCTCGCCTTCGCCCACCACACCGACGACGACGACTGCGGCATCCGAGAAGACGCTGGTCAACGTCGACGCGGCCGGCGTCGCGTTGCATGGCCACGATGCCGTCGCATACGTCGCCGACAGCGCAACGGTCAAAGGCACGAGCGAGCATGCGTCGAGCCACGGTGGCGCGACGTACTGGTTTGCCTCGGCCGAGTACAAGGCGACGTTCGAGGCCGACCCGGCGAAGTACGCGCCTCGCTTCGGCGGGTACTGCGCGTACGCCGCGGCACAGAACCGGCTGTCCAACACGCAGCCGGATCAGTTCAAGGTCCAGGACGGCTACCTCCTGCTGTTCACGAACGCGGAGTTCCACCAGCTGTTCGACAAGGATCCGCCCGGGAACCTCGCGGCCGCCGACAAGAACTGGCCCGGGCTCGTCGTCAAGCACGGAAAGTAGATCCTGCAGCCGGGGTCGTGCGTTTGAACGCGCCCATGACCTCTCGCACCCTCGCCGCGATCGCGCTGTCCCTGCTGGTCCTTCTCGTCGGCTCGGCCGTCGCGGAGCAAGCGCCGGAGCAGTCCCAGCAGCGGCGCCATCACAAGCAGCGGCCCACCCCCGGGCCGGTTCGCCACGACACGAAGTTCGCGAAGGTTCCCGGGAGCCAGCTCCAGATTCGCGCGATCGAGTACGACGGCTCGACCAACGGCACCCTCAAGGTTCAGCTCAAGAACACCAGCAAGGCGGCGCAGTCGTTCTCGGCGACCGGCCTGTACTTCGTGCCGGACGGTGATCCGGATTCGGCCCCGCAGCGCCTCGGCGCCGTCGGTCCGATGCAGCTCGCGGCCGGCGGCTCGCCCAAGGAGATGAGCAAGATCGAGGTCGCTCCAGGTGCGACGGTCGAGGTCGCGCTCGACGTGTTCTGCATCGACTCGCACCGTGCGAGTCCCTCGCCGGCAAACGTGTTCAGCGTTGGCACCAAGCGCCTCCCCAAGGAGCTCGCCCAGACCATCGAGAAGCGCGCGGATTCGATGGTTCATGCAGCCGCCGCCGAAGGCGCGCCGGCTCCGCGCCCCGCGGCGAAGCAAAAGATCCAGGAGGAAGTCTGGCGCACGCGTGATGCCAAGTGGCAACCCCTCGAAGGGGAAGGCACCCAGGAGGCGGCCAAGTAGCCCTGACCGAACGGGCTAGTCGCCCCGGACGATGGACGCCTTAGCTTGGCGTCATGTTCGGCTGGCTCAGCAAACGCCGTCGCGACCGGATCCTGGCAGAGCCCATGCCCCCATCCTGGGACGCCATCATCGACCGCAACGTGGCGCTCGCGCGTCGCCTGACCCGCTCGGAGCGCACGCGGCTGGGTCAGCTCGTCCAGGTCTTCGTGGCCGAGAAGCACTGGGAGGGCTGCGGAGGTCTCGAGCTGACGGAGGAGATGCAAGTCACGATCGCGGCGCAGGCATGCATCCTCGTCCTCGGCCGCGACGACTCCCTGTACTCCGACGTTGCCTCGATCCTGGTGTATCCGTCGACGATGATCACGCCCCCGCGCCGGCTCGGCACCTTCGAGCAGCCCCGCGCGCCGATCGCGGAAGGCCACGCGATCCTCGGCGAAGCGATGCTCGGTGGTCCGGTGATCCTCGCCTGGGACACCGTGCTCGCTGGCGGCCGAGAGGAGATCTCCGGCAACGTCGTGTTTCACGAGCTCGCGCACAAGATCGACATGGCGAACGGTGCGATCGACGGCACGCCGCCACTCACGCGCCGCGAGCGACTGCGCTGGCAGAAGGTGATGTCGGCGGCGTACGACGAGCTGCATGCTCGCCTACGCCTCGGCGTCCACAGCGTGATCGATCCGTACGGTGCGACCAACGAAGCAGAGTTCTTCGCGGTCGCGACCGAGACGTTCTTCACCCGTCCCGACGAGCTCGCGTTCGAGAACCCCGCGCTCTACGCGTTGCTCTCGGACTTCTATCAGCTCGTGCCGGTCGGGCGCGCCCCGTCGTGGGACGAGCTCATGTTGTTCTCGTGAGCTGAACGCTCAGCGCTTGCGCGGCGGAGGCGGACGCTGCGCCCGGGCTGCCAGCGTGGCGAGTCGCTGCCGCTTCGCCGCGGTCGTCGTCTCGTCTTCGATCTCGATCGACTCATCGATGGTCGGGCCCTCGTCCCCGAACGTCGAGCCCCGCTGCGCCGCCATCACCAGGCTCTCGTTCGGAAACCTCGGTGACGAATCGTCTCCGTGGCCGATCTGATCCTTCGCGATGTCCGTGGTCACCCGAAACACGCCGGAGTGATCGACGAGCTGCTCGTCAATCGCGTCGTCGAACGATGGCTGCCGTGCGGCGAGGTTCTCGAGTCGACTCGGCGCGGCCTTCGGCTTGGGCTTCGGAGCGGGTGCCTTCTTGGTGGCCATAGAGTCCTCCCAACTTCCCAGCGTACACGGAATTGCCCTGCGGCGGGTTCTCACCAGCTGACGATGGCCGCGAAGCTGTCCGCGCCGGTGTCATCCCCGACGGCGGTTCCCGTGCTGCCGGTCAGCTCGAGCAAGGCCCGGACGGAAAACAGCTGGAGCACGCGCCAGGTGGGATTCGCGAACAGCACCGAGCCGGAGAAGCTCAGACGTCCCCGCCGGCCGTCGACCGTTGCCTCCGCGCTGCCGCGTTCGTACAGCTTCCGGAACGGCTTGGGCACGATCCGGATCGCACGGCTGGCACCGATCGAGCGCGCGAGCAGGCGATGCATGCGGCTGACGTTCGTGCGCGCGTCTTCGACGAACAGCGGGCCGAGGGCAGCGAGATCGCCTCCCAAGAACTCATCCACGATGGCCTCGGTCACCGCGACCTGCGCGTATTCCGGCACCCAGTCAGTCGACGTCTGCACCGCGCGCATCTGATCCAGCGGCGGGACCAGTCGCGCACGGACGCGCGGGAGTGCAGCGGCACCGAACCGCTTCGTCAGATTGTCCCCCCACGGGCCGAGCAGATCGCCGCGACACCGACCGGGCACGGCGGCGAGCCGCGCGGGATCCCAGCGTGGCTGCGCGGCGAGCATCTCGACGGTCCACGAAGTCATGTACGCGAGGCTACCTCGGCAACACGCGGCCCTCCCAGTTCTGCGTCCGGACGAACTTTGAAGCTGCTCGTGACCTGAGGGTCGCGTTATACAGCTCGACTAGGAGGCTCGATGCTCGGCTTGATCATCTTCGGTACACGTGGTGTCACGTACGGTTCGGAA
>JACCQV010001211.1 GCA_013813945.1 Deltaproteobacteria bacterium
TCCGCGTTCGAGACCCAGCGATGTGGTGTCATGCCGACGGGCCGGCGCGCGTACTGCAATCACTCGGGCACCAAGCCGTTCACGACGAGCAGCTTCGGCGGCTTCCCGAACGGCTCGTGCTCGAGCAAGTGCCTGACGATGGGCAAGCTCACGGGCGACTCGATCTGCGGAGCGCAGCCGCCGAATGGCTTCAACGACTGTCTCGGCGCGGGCAAGCCGTTCACCGAGTGCCTCGCCAACGCGACCCCCGAGTTCCGCCGCCGCTGCGATTCGCGCACCCCGTGCGGAGACGATTACGTGTGCGCGGGCGTCGCCGGTGCGCCGAGCGGCGTCGGCGCATGCATGCCGCCGTACTTCATCTTCCAGGTCCGCGTCGACGGCCACAAAGTTCGCTGAGCCGATCCGCTACTGACAGCTGGAAAATAGGGAACTCGGGCGTGAGGCAGCACGCCTCATCAAGCTAGCGTATCTCCATTGGCAAGCTTCACGAGCAGTCGCGCCGCCTCGCTTGCACCGTCGTGGTGCTTGTAGGAGTCGCCGACAACACGGGCTCGCTCGCGGAAGCTCGACGACGGTGCGAGCAGGTCGGTGAGCGCGCGCCGCCACTCCTCGACGGTCTGGTCGCGGCCCCTCATCGAGATTCCGACCCCGCTCTTCTCGACGAAGTACGCCTGAACCGGCTGCTCCCACGCGATCGGATCCACGATCATGGGGACGCCGTAGTAGAGGGCCTCGTTCACGGTGTTGCCCCCGCCATGGGTCACGCATGCGGCCGCGCGCGCGAGCAACTCGAGTTGAGGGACATACGGCACCACCAGGACGTCACCCGGCAGTTGATCGGCCGTGATGTTCTTCGCCGCCACCACGAGCTTGACCCCGAGCGGCGCCGCCGCCTCTGCGATGATCCGCAGGATCCGGCCATCGGAAGCGAGCTGCGTACCGTACGAGACGAAGACGATCGGCCGCTCGCGCGGGAGCTCGTGCCAGGGGAAGTCGCTGCGGGCTGGTTCGTCGACTCGCGCGCTACCGGGCATCGAAGGACCGACGAGAAACGTCTGTGGTCGGCGGCGGGCGTATTCGCCGACGAAGGTCTCGGTGGCGAACACGATGTTGAGCAGTGGAGAGCTCGAACCGAATTCGAGACCGAGCCGCTGCTTCACTGCGGCGGTCGCGCGATTGATCCTCGCGGTGGCTTCCGGGCCGAACATGTCAATCGCGTTCAGGACTTCGGCCGGGGCGATGAACTGGAGGTTGGTCGCGACGACCGCGTACGTGCTTTCTCGCAGTCGGCCGCGGCGATGAACAACGGGGTCGCGCTGTCGACGATCACGGCGTCGGGCGAAACGTCGCGGATCAGGGAGCGCGCGAGCTCGAGCGGTGCGGGCATGAGCTCGAGGCCCGCCAATACCTGAAGCTCGCGGTAGCGCACGCGATCGGCGAACTCAGCTTCGTCGGCGAACGCCTCGACGAGCCAGGCGGGTACTGGGACGTCAGGCCACTCCGGCAGCGTGACCCCCCACGCGCGGAGCTGGTCGCGCATTGCGTCGTCTCTGCGGTCGAACGGCGACCGCCACGGTCGTGCGAACGCGGACACCCACGCGACTTCGTGGCCACCGTCGATCAGCCGGCGCACGACGTTGGCGATCGGAATCATGTGTCCGGGCTCGGGCAGGGCGGCGACCATGAAACGCATTGTCCGCCATGGTATCGTCAGGACTCGCGATGCGTCAACGCGAGCAATTGCGAGAGGCCGCAGCGGGGTTATTTCACGGATCGCGAGCCACCGTCCGAACCGCCCTCCGGTGTCCGGGGACGACGTCCATGCGCCGGACGAATTGGGATGGCCGAGGACGCACAATCGCTTCCAGGTCCGCGTCGACGGGCACAAGGTTCGCTGAGCCGACCCGTCGCTGCCGTCGACGTCTACTGCGCGCGACTGACCTGAACGCGCAGCTTGCCCATGTCGCGCTCGATCGTGACCGTCCACGGCCGGCAGCACACCGCGCAGTCCTCGACGAGCACGCCGATGGTATCGGGATCGACGTAGAGGTCGACCCACTCGCGGCAATACGGACACCGCACCTTGACCGAGTCTTCCATCAGCGCGCCGCCCATTCGTGTTCGAGCATCGCGAACACCCATGTCCCGCACCACTCGTCTTTGATCCAGATGTCCTCGAGGTGCTCGGCCTCGCGTCGCATGCCAAGCTTCTCCATCACGCGCGCCGAGCTCGGGTTGCGCGGATCGCACTCGCCGTAGACGCGGTGCAGCTTCAGCTCGTCGAACGCGTACGCGAGCATCGCAGTCGCGGCCTCGGTCGCGTAGCCCTTGCCGGCGCGCGAGGGATCGACGACGAACCACAGGTACGCAATGCGCAGCTCGCTCTCCTTGCGCCGCAACCCGCAGCGCCCGATCAGCGTGTTGGCGCCGCGCTCGGTGATCGCGAAGTCGAACACGGTGCGCGGAAGCTCGCCTGCGTGGCCGATGATCTTGTCGACGTACTCGCGCGCATCGGCCTCGCTTCGCACGCCGAATGGCAGGTAGCGCACGACCTCGGGGATCGACTCGATCGCGTGGACCGCACGCCAGTCGTCCTCCACGAATTCGCGGAGGATCAACCGGTCGGTCGCGAGCTGCACGGGCCCCGCGCCGAGCTCAGTGCGCGCCGACGGCGTCGAGTCGCGCGTGCGCCCAGCCGACGCGCTGCTGCAGATTGACGTAGTCGCCGTCCATCGGCTTGTCACCCCACTTCGCGAGCTCGGCCTCCGCAGTCGCGAGGTCCTTCTTCGCGGCCGCTGCGTCGATCTCTTTTGCGGGCAGCGCCTGTTCGACGAGGATCTCGACCGCGCCGGTCGGGTCGACGCGGAGGTAACCGCTCGACACCGCGTAGCGCGCGCGCGCCTTGGTGCCGATCGTCAGCACGCCCGGGCGCAGCGCCGTGAGCATCGGGATGTGCCCCGGCATCATCTCGAACTCACCGAGCTCGCCGGGAGCCTGCACGCTATCGGCTTCGGTGTGCGCAATGACGCCCTTCGGGGTCACCACGTTGACCGAGAGAATCGTGCTGAGTCCGCTTGCCGACGCCATGACTTAACCTCGCTTCGCGAGCTCGGCGGCCTTGGCGCGCACGTCGTCGATCGTGCCGGTCATCTCGAACGCCTGCTCCGGCAGGTCATCGGCCTTGCCCTGGAGGATCTCCTCGAACGAGCGGACCGTGTCCTCACGCGAGACGAAGATGCCCTTGAGGCCGGTGAACGTCTCGGCGACGTGGAACGGCTGGCCGAAGAACTTCTCGATCTTGCGAGCGCGCGACACGGTCTGCTTGTCGTCTTCCGACAGCTCGTCCATGCCGAGAATCGCGATGATGTCCTGGAGGTCCTTGTAGCGCTGCAGAATACGCTGCACTTCGCGGGCGACCTTGTAGTGCCGCTCGCCGACCACGGCGGCCGACAGAATCGTCGAGGTCGAGTCGAGCGGATCGACGGCCGGGTAGATGCCCTTCTCGGTGATCGCGCGGTTGAGCACCGTCGTCGCATCGAGGTGGGCGAACGCCGTTGCGGGCGCGGGGTCGGTCAAGTCGTCGGCGGGCACGTAGATGGCCTGCACCGAGGTGATCGAGCCGTCCTTGGTCGAGGTGATGCGCTCCTGCAGACCGCCCATCTCGGTGGACAGCGTCGGCTGATAACCGACGGCGCTCGGGATGCGGCCGAGCAGAGCGGACATCTCGGAGCCGGCCTGCGTGAACCGGAAGATGTTGTCGACGAACAGCAGGAGATCCTGCTTCTCGACGTCGCGGAAGTACTCCGCCATCGTCAGCGCCGAGAGTGCGACGCGGGCGCGTGCACCCGGCGGCTCGTTCATCTGGCCGAACACCATGGCGGTCTTCGAGAGAACGCTGGAACCGTCGAACAGCTTCGCTTCCGCGAGCTCGTGATAGAGGTCGTTGCCCTCGCGGGTACGCTCGCCGACGCCGGCGAACACCGAGAACGAACCGGACTTCTTCGCGACGTTGTTGATCAGCTCCTGGATGAGCACGGTCTTGCCGACGCCGGCACCACCGAACAGACCGATCTTTCCACCGCGGCGATACGGAGCGAGAAGGTCGATGACCTTGATGCCCGTCTCGAACATCTCGACCGTCACCGACTGATCGACGAACGGGGGAGCCGAGCGGTGAATCGGGCGCTTGGTCTCGCCCTTGACCGGACCGGCCTCGTCGATCGGCTCGCCGATGACGTTGAGGATGCGACCGAGGACGCCGGCACCGACGGGCACCGAGATCGGCGCGCTGGTGTTCTTGACCGACTGGCCGCGGATGAGGCCGTCGGTGGTGTCCATCGCGACGCAGCGAACCATGTGCTCGCCGAGGTGCTGAGCGACCTCGACGGTGAGGTTATCCGCGCGCTTGTCGATCGACGGGTTGGTCAGGAGGAGCGCCGTGTTGATCTCGGGCAGCTCTGCCGAGTCGAAGGCCACGTCGACGACGGGACCGATGACCTGCACCACGCGGCCCATCGAGTTGGGAGAGAAGTCTGTAGTTGCCATGGTGGTCGTTCCTTAACCCTTGAGAGCCTCGGCGCCGCCGACGATCTCGGCGAGCTCCTTGGTGATCGATGCCTGACGGGCACGATTGAACTGCAGTGTGAGCGCCGCGATCATGTCGCCGGCGTTCTTGGTCGCGTTCTGCATCGCCGTCATCTGCGCGGCGAAGAAGGACGTGATCGATTCGAGCGCCGCGCGGTACAGCATGATCTGCACATACAGCGGGACCAGCCGGTCGAGCAGCTCCTGCTTGCCCGGCTCGTAGATGTAGTCGGCATTGTCGGGCTCGTCGCCCTTCTTCACGATCGCCGTGGTCTGCTCGGGCATGACGGGCAGGATCTGCTTGACCTTGACCGACTGCGAACCGGCGTTCTTGAACTCGTTGTAGACCACGAACACGCGATCGACCTTGCCGGCCTTGAAGTCGGCGATCACGCGGTTTGCGGTCTCCCGCGCACTGTCGAGGGCGGTCGCACCGGTCGGCGCACCGTCAAAGCTCGTGATCGTGGCGCGCCGGCGCGAGAAGTACTGGTTGCCCTTGCGGCCGATGATCCGCAGCGACACCTCAGACGCACCCGACAGCTCGTTCGCGGCGTAGCGCTCGACGGCCTTGGTGACGTTCGCGTTGAACGCGCCCGCCTGGCCACGGTCGCTGGTCATCACGACGATGCCGGCCTTCTGCAGCGTGCGCTCCTCGAACAGCGGATGCGAGTCCGTGCCCGCCACGGCGGAGAGCTGCGCGACGACCTCGGTGATCGCCTGCGTGTACGGTCGTGCCGCGATCAGCGCGCCCTGTGCGCGCTTGAGCTTCGCGGTCGACACGAGCTGCATCGCCTTCGTGATCTTCCGCGTGTTCTTGACACTCGTGATGCGAGTGCGGATGGCCTTCAGCGACGGCATGAAACTACGCCTTCTTCTCCTCGACCGAGAACTGCTTGGCGAACTCGGTGAGCGCCTCGCGCAGCTTCTTCTCGAGCGGGCCCGGCTGCTTCTTGCCGGTCTCGTCCTTGACGTCATCCATCTTGCCGACGGACTTGAGCTCGGTGAGCACGTCCGCCTTGCGCGACTTCATGAAGGAGAGCAGCTCCTTCTCGTAGCGGCCGAGCACGTCGACCGGGTAGTCGTCGACGAAGCCGTTGGTACCGGCATAGATCACGATGACCTGCTGCTCGATCGGCATCGGCTCGAACTGGCCCTGCTTGAGCAGCTCGACCATGCGCTGGCCACGGTTGATCTGCGCGAGCGTCGCCTTGTCGAGGTCGGAGCCGAACTGCGCGAACGCAGCCTTCTCGCGATAGCTCGCGAGCTCGAGGCGGAGGCGACCGGCGATCTTCTTCATCGAGCCGGTCTGCGCAGCGCCACCGACGCGCGACACCGAGATACCGACGTTCACGGCAGGACGAACGCCCTGATAGAACAGATCGCCCTCGAGGAAGATCTGACCGTCGGTGATCGAGATGACGTTGGTCGGGATGTACGCCGAGACGTCACCGGCCTGGGTCTCGATGATCGGCAGCGCGGTCAGCGAGCCGCCGCCCTCCTTGTCGGAGAGCTTGGCAGCGCGCTCGAGCAGGCGGCTGTGAATGTAGAACACGTCGCCCGGATACGCCTCGCGACCCGGCGGGCGGCGGAGGAGCAGCGACAGCTGGCGGTACGCGACGGCCTGCTTGGAGAGATCATCATAGATGATCAGCGCGTGACGACCGGAGTCACGGAAGTACTCGGCCATCGTGACGCCCGTGTACGGCGCGATGAACTGCAGCGGGGCCGGCTCCGACGCGCCAGCGAGCACGACCGTCGTGTACTCCATCGCGCCGGCCTTGGTGAGGCGGTCGACGACGGTGGCCACCGTCGACTGCTTCTGGCCGATGGCGACGTAGAAGCAGAACATGTTCTGCCCCTTCTGATTGATGATCGTGTCGATCGCGATCGCCGTCTTGCCGGTACCGCGGTCGCCGATGATCAGCTCGCGCTGGCCGCGACCGATCGGGATCATCGAGTCGATCGCCTTCATGCCGGTC
>JACCQV010000003.1 GCA_013813945.1 Deltaproteobacteria bacterium
GCGGACGGGTAGCCCATGCGCAGCTTGATCAGGAAGCGATCGACCTGCGCCTCGGGCAACGCGTACGTGCCCTCTTGCTCGATCGGGTTCTGCGTCGCGAGCACGATGAACGGCTCGGTCAGCGAGCGGGTCTCGCCCTCGATCGTGACCTGATGCTCCTGCATCGCCTCGAGCAAGGCGGACTGGGTCTTGGCGGGGGCGCGATTGATCTCGTCGCCGAGGAGGACGTTGCAGAACACCGGACCTTCGCGCAGGACGAACGTGTTCGTGCGCATGTCGAGGATGTACGTGCCGGTGATGTCCGACGGGAGGAGGTCCGGCGTGAACTGCACGCGACGGAAGTTGCAGCCGAGCGTCGTGGAGAACGCCTTGACCAGCGTGGTCTTGGCGACGCCGGGATAGCCCTCGATCAGCACGTGGCCGCGGGCGAGCAGGGCGACGAGCAACGCCTCCGTGATCGACGGCGCGCCGATGAAGGCGCGGCCGACCTCTTCGGTGACCGCCTTCGCGAGCTGACTGACGCGGGCGAGCTTGTCGGGACTGAGCGTGGAGTTCATCGGGCGGTTATCGTTTCGAAGTCTCGTGGACGTCCTGCAGATCGGGAATGTCGGAGCCGAGAGTACGACACAGCTCGACCACGTCCCGGTACAGGGTGTCGAATTCGCGCCGCGCGAGGTGTCCTGCACTCCATGGTGCCGCGGCCTGGCCACGGCTCGGTAGTGCGCGCAGCCGCTTGTAAACGCGGGTCAAGGCGACAGCCGCCGTCGTGCCCTTGGCCTTGGAGAGCTCGGCGACGAGCTGCGATTCAGGGACGGTGTAGAGCGGCTCGCTCTTGTGCGTCAGCTCGGCGAGGAGACGCTGCACATGATCGCGGAGGATGCATGCGAGCACGAGGTTCGAGCTGCTTCCGGTGTCGGCGTTGTTGACCAGCGCGTGCGGCTCGTCGCGGCGCGCGGGCCGGTTGAACCGCAGCCAGGCACCATCGACGTTCGGACCGCGGCGGACAGGCAGTGCGAGCAACGCGAGCAAGAACAGCGACGCGGCGAGCAGCGCGGCGAGCGTCTTCATCGCGGCTGGAGTCAGCAGCCACTCGCGCGCCTTGTAGAGCCAGTCGTTGAACGCCGAGATCGATCGGCCGAGCTCATCGGCCTTGGCGTCATCGATGAACGGCGGCGGATGGCCGAACATCTCGCGCTTGCCGCGAAGGAGGACGATGTTGCGAGCCCGGCGGTTGCCGCGGTCGAGCCAGTTGAAGATGTTGCCGGTCAGCTGGACGTTGCCGGGGAACTGCATCATCCGGTTGATGAAGATGCTCGGATCGCTGACGGCAACGTACTTGCCGAAGCCGCGTTCGCCGGCGACCACGATCGCGCCGTCATCGAGTCCGACGATCGTGCTCGCGCCCTCGACACGCGTCATCACCGCCGGGTGGTTGGTGACGACATCGCCAACCTCGCGCGCGAGCGGGTGATCGCCGCGCGCGTTCGCGATCGGTGCGTACATTCGACCCTCGTAGAACCGGCTCGACCGCGCCTGTTCCACCTCGATGCGCAGCAGGCCCATCGCCTGCATCGCTTCCTTGCCGTCGCCGAAGTCGTCGGCGATGACGACGTTGCCGCCGGCCTGGACGTATGCCGCGAGCTTCGACGGATCCACGCGATGGAGCGGGAACACGACGAACAGGATGTCCTTGGCCTCCAGGGTGTCCCACTCGAGCGAGTCCCGGACATCGACCGTGAACCCCATGCCCTCGGCGAGTCCCACGAAGCTCGCCATTCCGTTCCACGCCTGGCTGTACGGATCGTACTCGGCGTCGAACGTGGGGACCTGCGCGTGCACGGGCGGTGCGGCGAGGCCGAGCACGGCCGCGGTTGCAACGACGGAGAGAAACCGGCTCACGCCATCTCCTTGCGCAGCTCCGACGCCGCGGTGCGCAGGCTCGACAGCGCGATCGCGAGCGGGGCGGAGCCGCGGTCGTCCTTGACCGCGAGCAGGGCGTAGTAGCCCTGCGCGACCGAGTGCACGACGACGTCGAGGTCGGTGTGCTGGGCGATGAAGTACTCGGGTCCGCCGAAGTGCCAGGTCCCGAACGCGGAGTGCAACTGGTTCAGGACGATGCCGTACTGCGCGGTCAGGCACGCCCACTCGTGCTTGTCGTACGTCGCGAAGCCGTCGACCATCTCGCCCTCGGAGTCTGCGAACGCACCGCCGATCGCACCCGGTGTGGCCTCGACCGCCCGCCTCATGATGTCGCCGAACGCGGTCACTGTGGGACCTCGTCGAGCCGGGACACGGTGTCCTGATCGAGCTCGATCTTGGTGCCGGATGTCTTGATCAGCTGGTTGATCCACACGGTGAACTGCGCGCGCCGGAGGTCCGGGAAGACCTCCTGTGCGAGCTCCTCGCGCGTGGACTCCTTCGGCGGTAAGCCGTCGCTCCACAGGACCACGTCCCAGCCGCGCTTGGTCCGCGCCGGCTTCGAGACCCGTCCAATCTCCGGGATCGAGAACAGTGCCTCGAGGTAGGGCAGCTCGTACGCGCCGGTCTTCTGCGTCTGCGGAACCGCCTCGCTGTGGATCTCGATCCCGGTGTCCTTCGCGAGCCGATCGGCCGCGGCACGCACGTGCGCGAGGAACAGCCCGGACTCGCCGGCAAGCTCGGTCGCGATCGCGTCGGCGAGCTGCTTCGCACGCGCCTCGATCTCGGGTCCCGAGCTCGGCGGCACGACCGCGCGGACGTACGCGGACGCCCGGAGGTCGGGGCGGTGCATCCGCCACGCATTCTTGTTCAGCACCGCGTCGAGCGTGGCGCCGAGAGCCTGGGGCGTCTGGTACCGGGCCTCGAACTCGGCTTCGATCAGCTCGCTGACCATCGCCGTGCGCGCCGACTCGGCGACGCTGGCGTCAGCTGCGAGCCCGCGCTTCTCGGCCGCCTGCGCGAGGAGCTCGAACGCGATGCATTGCTCGAGAGCTTCCGCGCGGTCCCTGGCACCACGTGCTGCCTGTTCGCTCACGCACGAGCCCCACACCGGTCGGCCGTCGACCTGCGCGACGACAAGATCCGCCTCGCTCGCCCGCGGCGCGATGATCGACGCGGCCGGGCCTGTCGACGCGGGCTCGGTCGACGGCGAGCCGCCACACGCGGAGACCGCGACGACGATCACGGAGGTGAGGAACCCGAGCTGCATGTCAGTCGCGCTGGACGAGGGCGAGGCGCGCCATCTCTTTGCCGACCGAGATCACGGCGACACCGATCAGCATCACGAGCAGCGCCGCGACGTACTCCCGCCGGGCGAGGTAGTCGAGCGTCTCCTTGAAGAAGAACAAGCTTCCACCGATCAGGGCGACCGCGAGGACTTCGAAGAAGTAACGGCGCATGAATCACCCTTTGACGTGGCGGAGCATGATCAGGGTCGCCATCGCACCGAGGGCGATCGCGACGGCGAAATAGAAGCGTGTGCGCGGTTTGCCGGTCTTGGCGTCCGCGCGCGTCTGGGCCAGACCGACGACCAGATCGCGATCGCCGGTGCGATGCGGCCGGAGCACGCCGAGGAACGCATAGTGATAGATCGCGAGCCACAGGACGATCGCGCCGACGGTCAGCACGGTGGTCATCAGGGCGATCCGGCCGGGGTACATCTCACCGAGGTACTCCTCGATCGCGTCGTCGAAGTTGACCCATGCGATCAGCACGGTCGGGATGACGAGGGACATCCCGGTCAGCATCCAGTAGACGCGCTCGCGCCGTTGCCAGCGCTCGGCGGGACCGACCGACGCCGACGACAGCCCGCGGATCGAGCGCGGCTGCGGTGGCTCGTGGAACGACGTGAAGAACGAGACACCAAACAGGTACGCCACCACACCGATCGCGACCAGTCCGAACCGGATCGGACCATAGACGTGAGACGACGCCATCGCTGGCGTCACGGCGATCGGGACGAGGAGCGCTGCGGGGAACAGCCCGAGCAAGATGCCCTCGCTGCGCCGCGCAAGTCCGAGCAGCAACACGCCGAGGGGCAGGGCAGCGGCGAGGATTCTCCACGTCCCGTGCAGTGAGCCCACGAAGATCGCTGGCAGGATCACGATCGACACCCAGACATTGGTGCCGAGCGTGAACGCGACGACATCGGCGAACGTCCGCCAGCGTCGCTCCGTTTTTGGTGCTGTGGTCGCCTCGGCCACGAGGGTCGACTGTACAACGCCGGCACGCATCACGCCCGGGAACTCGGGCATGATGCCGAGCATGGCCGTTGGCTTCTTCGACATGTTCCTCGATTCCGACTACCGCCAGCGCTCGGACATCAATGAGGTCCGTGGTGATGCTGCCGAAGCGCGTGCGATGGCCGCAGAGACGTCCGCGACTCTGGGCCGGCAGATCGCGATTCAGCGCGAGCAGATTCGCGACCTCCATATGCTGACCTCCATGCTGGCGCGCATGCTGATCGAGAGCGGCGTCATCGACGAGAAGGTGCTGCGCTACCGGCTCGAAGCCGAGCTCGAGGCGGAGGCCGAGCGCCGCGCGCCCAAGCCCGTGGTGAACGGGATCGATCCACTCGAGGAACCGCCGCCCGCGACGCCGACCGTGTGCGCGCGCTGTAACGCCACGGTTCCCGCGCACCAGACCGTGATCACGCTCGATGGAACGGTGTGCGACCGCTGCGGGGCAGGGCGATGACCAGGGTCGTCGTCACGATCGATGGACCCGCGGGCGCGGGGAAGTCGAGCGTCGCGAAGCTGCTCGCGCGCCGGCTCGGCTACCGGCTGCTCGACACCGGAGCGATCTATCGTGCTGTGGCGCTGACCGCGCAGCGCACGGGTGTGGCGTGGACCGACGGCGCTGCGTGCGGGGCGATCGCACGCGAGCTCGCGATCACGTTCGACTTCGTCGGCGACAAGAACCACGTCTATCTCGCGGGCGACGACGTGACCTCCGCGATCCGGACCCCGGAGATCTCCCAGGGCGCCTCGCAGGTGTCGGCCCACCCCGAGGTTCGCGCAGGTCTGCTCGACCTCCAGCGCCGGCTCGGCATGGGCGGCGGCGTCGTGGTCGAGGGCCGCGATACCGGGACGGTGGTGTTCCCGGCGGCAGAGGCGAAGTTCTTCCTGACCGCGAGTGAGGAGCAGCGCGCGCAGCGCCGGGTCGACGAGCTCGCGGCGGCCGGTAAGCCGGTCGACTACGACGTCACGTTCCGCGAGATCCGGGAGCGCGATCAGCGCGATGCGACCCGGGACGTCGCCCCGATGATCCCTGCAGAGGACGCGGTGATCGTGGACAGCTCGGCGCAAACCCTCGATCAGGTTGTGGATTCCCTGGCCGCTCAGGTCCTCGCCCGCGCCGGACGTCAGTAGGGGTGGCATTCCGCCCCGCGGGCCACTGTGGCCAACGCGGCGGATCTCTACGCCGCGGTTGACAATTCCGGGCGCGGACGGTACCAACTCGCCCCTGCGTCGAGGGCTGCTTCGGCAGTCAAATCCAACTCGGCGTTTCGTGGAGATCTGCTTGAATATGGTTACTACAGACACAGGCGAAGAAGACTTCGCAGCGCTCCTGGCCGAGAGCTTTGGTCAGGACAGCGTCAAGGAGGGTGAAATCCTCCGCGGCACCGTGATCACGGTCGGTAAGGACTACGCGATCGTCGATGTCGGCTACAAGAGTGAGGGCCAGGTGCCGCTCGAGGAGTTCCGCCTGGCGGACGGCTCGGTCGGTGTGAAGCCGGGAGACGTCGTCGACGTGCTCCTCGAATCCCGCGAAAACGACGTCGGGATGATCGTCCTCTCCAAGGAGAAGGCGGATCGCTTCAAGGTCTGGGACGAGATCAGCGCCGCGTGCGAACGCGACGAGCTGATCGAGGGCGTGATCACGGCGCGCGTGAAGGGTGGCCTGTCGGTCACGATCCGCGGCGGCGTGAAGGCGTTCCTCCCGGGGTCGCAGGTCGACCTCCGGCCGGTGCGCAACCTCGACGCGTTCCTCAACCAGAACTTCAAGTTCAAGGTCATCAAGTTCAACAAGAAGCGCGGCAACATCGTGCTGTCGCGCCGTGTGCTCCTCGAGAAGGAGCGCGCCGCACTGAAGGAGTCGACGCTCGAGCGCCTCAAGGAAGGCCAGATCGTCGAGGGTATCGTCAAGAACCTGAC
>JACCQV010000020.1 GCA_013813945.1 Deltaproteobacteria bacterium
TAGCGGCGGCGCAGCTCGTGCGCGAACTCGACCTTTGCCGGGTCGACGTGCGCGACCGCGACCTGCTGGTTGACGCCCTTGGCGTCGACGAGCTCCACGGCGCACCAGTCGGCCAGCGTCGGGACCGCGAGCGCGGCGACGTTGCGCAGCGTCTGCTCGTAATCGAGCGACGAACCGAGCAGTGCGCTCGCCTGCGCGAGGAACAGGGCGCGGTTCTTCGCAGCTTCTGCCTGATAGCGCGCGGCGGTCTCGCCTTCGTAGAGGCGCGCTCGATCGAACGCCTGCGCGCAGTGTACCGCGAGGTACATCAGGTAGGCGCGCTCTTCCTCGTCGAACGGACGATCGCCGAGAAACGTCAACGCGATCGCGCCGAGCACGCGCCCATCGAGCACGATGGGCAACGAAGCCGTCGCGTACGTAGGAGCGGGCGCCAGGTTGCGTGTTCGGCCCTCGGAGATTGGATACCGCGCCTCGTACTCCGCGCGCGACGACAACCAGATCGGCGTTCCCGTTCGCGCCGCGTCCGCGACCGGCGCAGTGGCGGCGAGCGGGATCCGGTTGACCAGCGCGAGTGCGCCGTCGGGGTAGTTGTGCGAGCCAAGCAGGACGAGCTCGCCCGCGGCAGCGTCGACGCGCCACAGCCCAGCGCTGTTGGACTCGAGTGCCGCGGCGCTCTCGCTGACCACGATCGACGCGATATCGGTCATGCGCAGCGCCGTCGAGAGGTGCGCGGTGAGGCGCTGGAGTCGCCGCGCGCGCTCGACGAGGAGCTCGAGCCGCCCGCGCAGACGGGCGTTCTCCGCTGTCAGGTCGACGTCGGCCGCCACGGTTCAACTTACTGCGAATCGGCCGCAGTTGTCCTGGCCGAGATGGCAGTGATGCGTCAGCCCGCGGGCGGGAGACCGCACCTCGTCAGCGACCGTGAGACAGGCCACGCGGATGGAGATAGCCCCTACGGGCGGGCGAGGATACGATCGGTTCCATGGTCCGGCAGCTCGTCCTTGGCAGTCTTCTCTTCCTCGCGAGTGCCGCGCAGGTCCACGCCAATGGGCGGCCTGCAGCAACTTCGACGATCAACTTCCGCCAGGGCAACGAACAGCACATCGCGGCCGGCATGACCTTCGGACTGCTCGTCTCGCAGGATGGCGGCGCGACCTGGCGCTGGATCTGCGAGGACGCGATCAAGTACAGCGGGATGTACGATCCCGACTACGCGTACACCTCGACGGGCGCCCTGTTCGCGACCACGTTCGACGGTTCGCTCGTCAACCGTGATGGCTGCTCGTTCAACGCGACGCCGTTCGCCAAGAAGTTCATGTCCTCGGTCGCGCTGGGCCCGACCGGTCACCTGTTCATGGGCACCGTGCACCCGGAAGATCTCGCGATGTCGGATCCGGGCGACTCGAAGATCTACAAGAGTACCGATGACGGCATGACGTTCCCGATCAGCGCTGCGCCCGCGGCGCTCGGACTGTGGTGGAGCAGCATCGAGGTTGCACCGGCCGACGCGAATCGAATCTATGTATCCGGCTATCGCCTGGTCACGGGGGACCGCCTGTTCGAGCTCTACAAGAGTGAGAACGGCGGCACCAGCTACACCCCGATCACGACGACGGGCATCACGACGACGCGCAACTCGACGATCGAGATCGTCGGCATCTCGAGGCTCAACATCGACCACCTGTACGCACGCGTCACGTACCAGAACGTGAACTCGATCAGCGACGCGATCTATCGCAGCACGAATGCCGGCACGAGCTGGACCAAGATCCTCGAGAAGCAAGACGAGCTTGCCTTCGTGATCCGCGCGAACGGCGACCTCGTCGCTGCCGGCAAGAACACGGGCCTCCAGGTGTCTCGCACCCCATCGAACGGCGCGGCGTGGGAAGTCGTGGCGAGCGCTCCGCACGTGGGCTGCCTCGTCGAGAACGCGGCCGGCGAGGTCTGGGCATGCACGCAGAACTTCGGGTCCCCGCAGGTGATGTCCGATGGAGCGGGCATCATGAAGTCGACCGACCTGGCGACGTGGACGCCGGTGCTCAGGTACCAGGACATCGTAGGACCGGCAGAGTGCGCCGCTGGGACATTGCAGAGGGACCTGTGCGTCGATCGCCAGCCCTCCTCATGGTGTGCCCTCAAGAACCAGTTCGGGATCACCGCAAACCCGACGAATTGCCCGGCGGTATTCGATTCGCCTCCCGACGCCTCGGGCGCTGACAACACGATCAAGCCGCCGGATCCTGGTTGTTGCGACAACAATGCGGGCGGGGCACCGGTCGGGCTCGCTCTCGGCGCGCTAGTTGCTATGATCTTGATACGCCCGCGCCGACGCCGGGCGTGATGATGCTCCGCCGCCTCGATCGCCTCGCCTACCGAACTCAGCATCTCTCGATGCTGATCAATGCGACGTTCATGCAGGAGGCGGCGCGGATCGTGACGCGTACGCCGCGGCCTCACGTCACACCGGCGGAGATGCGCTGCTTGCTGCGCAGGCGCACCGAGCTACACGATCGCGATCTCGCGAACGTCGAGGCGGATCTGTATCCCCGCGAGCTGCTGTTCGACATTCCGGTACGCCGCTACCTGCGCTCGTTGCCGAGGCTGATGCGCGACACGCCGAGCGTGGTGCGCCGGATGCGGCGTCAGGACTATCAAGACATTCCGCCCGTCGACAAAGATCGTTACCCCGCGTACTACCGCCGCAACTTCCACTGGCAGACCGACGGCTACTTCAGCGATCACTCCGCCGAAATGTACGAGCTCGGTGTCGAGCTGCTGTTTCGCGGCACCGCCGACGTCATGCGCCGGCAGATCATCCCGCCGATCACGCGGTTCGTGCGGGAGGTCGGTGGTGCGAAGCACGTGCGCCTGCTCGATGTGGCGTGCGGCACGGGGCGGACGCTGCACC
>JACCQV010000053.1 GCA_013813945.1 Deltaproteobacteria bacterium
GGCATAGGTTAAGTGCGGGCGAGGATTAGAAGAACCTACTTGCCGGTAGGACCGCCCGCATAGCTAGGGTAGTGGGTCAGCATCGCTCTGGCAAGCGTGCCCTTGACTCCGCGCAGCAACCGAGTAAGTTCCGCGGTCCATGGCTCGCGTTACCGTCGAAGACTGCCTCGATAAGGTCCCCAATCGGTTTGCGTTGGTCGTGCTCGCTGCGGAACGTGCTCGCCAGCTGTCGCGCGGAGCCACTGCCGGCGTCGATTGCGACAACAAGCCCGCGGTCACGGCGCTGCGCGAGATCGCCGCGGGCCTCGTGTCGTTCCGCGAGGACGTCCGCAACACCGTCACCGAGTTCATCGTCGAGCGTCGCAAAGCCGGCTTCATGTGAGCCGCTCGGCCTGATCGCCATGTCGATCGTCGTTCTGGCGGGCTGAAAAATTGCTCCCATCGACGCGGGCGCCAAAGATGGCGCTGTGCCGGAGGCTCCGTTCACGATTCGTCGCCTGCTCGTCCGTGGCGAGCTGGTGCGCTTGCTGTACCGGCTCGGACAGCAGGGTGCGAGCGGCGTGCTCACGTTCAACATCCGGGCGCCCAAGACCGAGGTGTTCGTCCTCCGGCGAGGCCATGTCGTCGTCGGCGAGGGCGAGCTCGTTCGCAAGGCCGTCATCGGCCGGCTCGCGCGTCTGCTCGCGCTCGACGATGTGATCTGCACCTTCGACGGCAACATCACCGCGTATCCGCCCGGCGCCACGCACCAGATCTCGCTGACCGGCTGGGCCCGTAGCCACCTCGAGGCGCAGCTCGACGGCACGCTCGCCGAGAAGCTGGTCCGCGAGCTCGCCGGCATCCGCCTATGCCTTCGTCCCGAGCTCGCGCCCGAAGCGATCGACGAGGCGGATCGGCGAATGCTCGCGGCGATGGGCCAGCCGCGCCGCCTCGATCAGATCTGGCCGCTCGCACGGACACCGCGGTTCCGGCTGCTCGCCTTCATCCACTTCCTGCGGAGCGTCGATGCGCTCGAGACCCTCGGCGTCGTCGCCGAGCGCAGCGGTCCCAACCGCGTCGTCGATTCTCGTCGCGAGGCCGCACTCCGCTTGCTCGGGATCCAGGACGGTGCCGATCTGGAATCGGTGAAGCGCGCGTATCGCAAGCTCGCCCGCGCCCTGCACCCCGACCTGCAGCCCGATGCCGATGCCCAGCGCCGCCGCACTCTCGAGCGCCGGTTCGCCGAGGTCACGGCTGCGTACGAAGTGCTGCTCTAGCTCCGTCAGCTATGCGGCGGCGCGAAGATCCAGCCATCATCGGCAACCCAACCCTCGGGCGCAGTCCAGCCATCACGCGCCCACAGATACGCGGTGTACGCGCTGATCACGGCGTCGAAGCAGTGATCGTTGCCGAGGACGTCCTCGCGCGCCATCCGACTCTGGGATGCGAACGACAGATCCGAGAGCTGCTCGAGGATCACCGCGCGAGTGCGCCATGGATCGGCGTCGCGCTTGTAGCCGCGCGCGGCCTTGGAGCCACAGAGTGCTGCGATCGTCGCCGCTGGCGAGACCTCGAGGAGGTTCTCGTGAAGCTGAAACCCGGCGCCGCGCAGCCGGCGGCGGAGCTGGCTCGCACGCGCTGCGACTGCACCGGTCGTGCTCCCGAGCGCCGACAGCGGCAGGAGCCCGCGCTCGTAGGTCATGACGACCTCGGTCGCACGATGCGAGTACGGCGCCAGCCGCGCCTGCGCGGGTTGCTGTGGTCGCGTCGTCCCGCCCACGGTCGCGGCGGACACCTTGCGCATGAGGCTCCGCCCCGTGGTGCGTAGCCAGACAACGGTCGGATCGGCGCACGCCTCCATGCCCGGACACACGGGGCGTTCGCAGCGGCCGCAGGCGGTCTGGGTCAGCGGCGCGTCGATCGCGATCACCCGCGAGGTGGATTCACCATCCGAGAGGCGATGCACGAGCGTGTCGTCGGTCCACGGCTGGCGGCTGGATCGGGTGGCGACCTCGATCACCTCGGCGCCGGCGGGCCCACTCCGGAGCTCTGCGATCGCCGTGGTCTTGCCCCGGCCTCCTCCGAGGTCGACCCCGACGAACCTGGAAAACGCGCGCTTCACTGGAGCTTCTACCCGTTGTAGCACGATCGACCGGGCGAAAATCGTCATACGCCACTGGCATTTGGCGCAAAAGCACGCGTATGTTCCGCGCCCTGTAAGCCCTGGCGACAAGCCGCGTTACTTACCGGGCCACGCTCGGGACTGCGGCCTCTTTGCGACTCTTATGGATCGGATCGAGACCTTCAAGACCTTCATCACCCGGTCGCCCGCGGATCCGTTCCCGCGCTACGGCCTGGCCATGGAGTACAAGGGCGCTCAGCGCCTCGCTGACGCGTGGACTGCGTTCGAGGAGCTCCTCACGCAATTCCCCGACTACGTCCCGACCTACCTGATGGCCGGCGGGACGCTGCTCGCCCTCGGTCGCTCGGACGAGGCCGCCGAGGTCTTCCGCAAGGGGATCGAGGTCTCGGGTCGCCGCGGCGATGCGCACGCACGCAAGGAGCTCGAGACGGCCCTGGCGGAGATCACCCCGGGTTGAGCCCCGGCAATAGGAGACATCGATGAAGCAGCTGTTCCTGATCGCAATCCTGACCGCCGCGCTTGCCGCGTGCGGTGGCAACAAGACTGCCGCCACCACCCCGGGTAACACCGGCGGCTCGGCGATGGAGAACACCGGCGCGACCGGTGGCAAGACCTACGGCAACGCACCTGCCCCCGGCGGCGGCGCTCCAGCGGGTGATGGCGCGAGCGCTGATCCCTGCGCAGGCGGCGAGTAACTCGCCTTCCATTTCCGTGTTCGATGTTCGGGTGCGTGAAACCAATCAATCCAGATAAGAGAGGACTGAGACCATGAAGAAGATGATGATCGTTGTGGCAGTTGTTTGTATGTCGTTCGCGGCTTGCGGCAAGAAGAAGGACGCTGCCGCCCCGACGCCGCCCGCGGCTGACCCGGCCACCACGGCTCCGGCCGGCGACGGCTCTGCGGCTCCGGCCGGCGAAGCGGCCCCCGAGCCCACCCCGTAATCAACCCCGGGCCAGCGTGGCTCGGAATCACTGATCACGTTCTGTGCAGAACGCGTCGACTCGTGGTCGGCGCGTTTTGCATTTTCGGTGTGCGTCGTCTAGCTTCGACGCCCGCTCAGAGCCGGAGTGGAGAAATGGTAGACTCGGGGGTCTCAAAAGCCCCTTCCCGCAAGGGAGTGTCGGTTCGAGTCCGACCTCCGGCACCACATGGATGAGCGCGGTTGGCGGCAGCCGCCGGTAGGCTCGAGGCGACCCTCGACAAGCTCCGGCTGATGTCACACTGAGAGCGCGTGGAGTCGTCGACCTTCTGCTGCGTCCAGTGCCGGTTGCTCCAGCCGCCGACGATCACCTGCGTCGAGTGTGCCGCGCCGATGACCGCGCCGGTCGAGCTCGTGCGCGAGCTCCTCTACTACCGAGACATGCAGATCGGCAACCACCGCGACTGGACGATGGTGACCGCGTTCCTCGCGGGCAGCTCGCTCGCGATGCCCGTGCTCGCGCCGCTCGCAGTCGGGGGCATCATCGCGCTCGCGATTCACAAGATCCGCACACGTCAGCAGCGGCGCGGAATCGTCGGCATCGACATGCCTGCGGCGGTCGCCGCGCAGGGCTCGACCACGATCTACGGCGTCGCACGCAGGTTTCGCTCGACGGTGTCGTCGATCCTCGACGATGCGCCGGTCCTCGTCGAGCACGCTGTCATCAAGGATCGCGCGGGGGCCGTGCTGCTCCGCCGTTGCGAGGCCGCGCCGTTCCTGCTCGAGGTCGAGGGATCAGGGTCCGTGCTGATCGCGGGTGTCGCGCGGGTGACGACCACGAGCTCGCTCGCGCAGCGGTTCGCGGTGAAGCGCGGAGACCCGCGGCTCGGCCGGATGGGTGTGCCGGCCGACCTCGCGGTCACCGGCCAGCTCGAGGTCGCATCCGTGCCGATCGATCGCACGGATCTCGCGATCACCGGCGTGATCGAGGAGGAAGCGGTTGCGGAGCTCGCGTTCCATCGAGATGGCGGCCGGATCCCGGTGATGCGCGGGCGGGTCGGTGCGCCGGTGCTGGTCGCGGACCGCAGGCTGATCGCAGCAGCGCTCTAGCTCGCGAGGCGGCGCTGCACTTCATCACGGATCGCCTGCGCGACGACGCTGCGCCCGGCCGTGCCGCCCATGTCGGTCGTGAGCGGCTCGCCGCGCGCCACGATCGTCGACACGGCGGCATCGATCGCATCGTGCGCGCGGGTCAGCCGCTCGTCGCCGAAGCGATTGCCGAGCCACGACATCGCCTCACCGGTGGCCAGCAGCATCGCCATCGGGTTCGCGCGGTCCTTGCCGGCGAGTGGAGGCGCCGACCCATGAATCGGCTCGAACATCGCGTGGTGGTCGCCGACGTTGCAGCCGACTGCCATGCCCATTCCGCCCTGCAGCACGGACGCGAGGTCGGTGAGGATGTCGCCGAACATGTTGGTCGTCACGCAGACGTCGTAGCGCTCGGGCTGCGTCAGCACGAACATGGCGAACGAGTCGACGATCGCGACGTCGGGCTCGATGTCGGGGAAGTCCTTCGCGACCTCCCGGAACACGTCGAGGAAGAGCCGGCAGCCAGACAGCACGTTGTGCTTGACGATCGTCGTCACGCGCTTCTTGCCATCGCCGGGTGCGCCCTTGTCGCGCTGTCGCGACACCTCGAACGCTTTCTTGATCACCCGCTCTGACGCGGTCCTCGTGATCACGCGCAGATCCGTCGCGCGATCGGCGGTGCGCTCACCGATGCCGGAGTACAGGCCTTCGGTGTTCTCCCGGATGATCACCATGTCGACCGTCTCGGGCGTCCACACCTCCCGGAACTTCCCCGACAGGCCGTGCCTGGTCCCGGGCAGACACTTCACCGGTCGGATGTTCGCGTAGAGGTCGAGCTTCATCCGGTTCCCGATCACCGGGGACCAGCCGGCCATCTTGCCGTCGGCCATGTGCACCGGTGCGCCATCGGGCCCGTTCCAGCCGACCGCGCCGAGCAGGATCGCGTCGGCGGCCCGACACCGCTCCTCGGAACCATCGGGCCAATCGCGGCTGCCGTGCTCGAGGAAGAACTTCCCGCCGCAGGCAATCTCGTCCATGTGGAACGCGGCGCCGGTACCCTGCGCGACCACGTCGACGAGCGCCCGGGCCTCCGCCATCACTTCGGCGCCGATTCCGTCACCCGGCAAGAGCACGAGGTCGTAGGTCGCCTTGGACATCGCGGTGGAACGTATCAGATCGCGATATACTTGCCGCGTGTCGTCGAGAGAGGACTGGCAGCGCCGCCTCGGCCCGCTCTACGGCGGTGCCGTCGCGCTCGTCCACTCGACGCCGTGGCCATGGCCCACGGAGGTCAGCGACGACTCGCGGTCCTCGGGCTGGATCGTCGCGCTCGGGCTACCGATCGGCATCGTGGCGTGGCTCGTGGCCTCCGCGCTCGCGGAGCTCGGCATCGCACCGTCGATCGCCGCACTGATCGGGCTCGCGATGATGACCGTCGCATCGGCGGCACTGATCGAGCGTGGCGTCGTCGACAGAATCGATCGACTTCAGGACGACCAGGCGCGCTCTCCGACGATTCCATCGATCATCGTCCTCGTCTTCACGCTGCTGATCCGCGCGGCCGCGATCGCCGCGACGCCGCGCAGCATGTGGCTCGAGGTCTTCGTGGTGACGGCGGTCGTCGGCCGCTGGGCCGCGGTGTTCCTGCAGGGCATCGGCGATCCGATCATGGATCCGCAGCTGCGGCGCTCGCTCGTCGCGACGCCGACCCCCGCATGGCTGACCGGTGCCATCTCCCTGGCGGTCGCCGCATTGACCGTGTTCGCGCTGGGCAAGGTCGGCATCATCGCGCTCGCGATCGCGGCAGTGGCAGCGTTCGGTCTCGGCCTCGATGCGCAGCGGCGCGACCGTGGGCTGTCCGCCCCGGTGGTCGCCGTGGCGGCGGCGGTCGGGGAGCTCGCGGTGCTCATCGTCGCTGCGTCGCACTGACGATCGCGCCCCATGTCCGATCGCCGCATCCATCTCCTGCTCGCGGTTCTGCTGGCGTCCTCGCGCCGATGTCGGTGATCAACCTGATCCTCGGAATCGTGTCATCCGCGCCTATCGGGCGCGCATCAACCGCTCCTCCAACGTCAGAGCGGCTTGAGCTCGACGAGCGTCGCGCCCCAGCTGCCGCTGCGCTCATCCGCGAGCTTGAAGCTCGCCACCGCCGGGTGCTTCTCGAGCACCGCGTGCACGGTGCGACGGAGATTGCCGATGCCCTTACCGTGAATGATCCGCACGCGCGGCATCCCGGCCTCCTGCGCGGCGCGAACATATTCCTCGACGACATCGCCGCAATCCTTCGGGCGAAACGTGTGGAGATCGATCTCGTCGCGGAGCGGTGGCTCGGTGACATTTTCGGGGTCCCAGCTCGGGTCGTACAGGTCGGCATCGGGGTCGCCCGGATCGCGCGGGCTCATCCGGGCCAGTGTCCGATCGGGGCGAACGGGACGATCCGGCGGCGGAGGGCAGGGG
>JACCQV010000096.1 GCA_013813945.1 Deltaproteobacteria bacterium
GTAGGTGCCTGTTGATCGGCCTCGACGAGTGCGGCGACCGCATGCGCGGCAAAGCTCGCGCAGACGACCACCGTCAACACCGTGATCAGCCAGGTCCGACGGACAAAGCCAGCAGCAAACGTGTGAAGCGTGAATCGCAGCATGCTGACCTCGGCCAGCTCTTCATCAAGCGACGTGCCATGGGAGTCCGAGGACGCAAGGCCGCGGAGTTCCGTGTGGAGCGGCCAGGTCCGCGCCATGGCGACCAGCGCGTCGACGGAAAACCTGACAAACTGGCACTCCAGTGTCGGGGCCAACACCCAAGTCGATCGGGAGGTATCAGATCATCGATCGCCTCGCCGTCGGCGGCATGGCCGAGCTGTTCAAAGCGACTCTGATGGGCGATCACGGGTTCGAGAAGCTGGTCGCGATCAAGAAGATCCTTCCGCACCTGGCAGTCGATCAGTCGTTCGTCGAGATGTTCATCGATGAGGCGCGCATCACCGCCCAGCTCGACCACAGCCACATCGTCCAGGTCTACGAGCTCGGCACCGATGCCGATACGCCGTACATCGCGATGCAGTTCGTGGATGGACTCGACGTCCTGGGGCTGCTCCGCGAGTGCGCGCGCGTGCAGATCCGCCTTCCGCCCGAGCTGTGTGCGCTGATCGCCCGAGACGTGCTCGATGCCCTCGACTACGCGCACAACGCGGTCTCGGTCGATGGGCGTGCTCTCGGCATCGTCCATCGCGACATCTCGCCGGGCAACGTGCTGCTGTCCTGGCGCGGCGACGTCAAGCTGACGGACTTCGGGATCGCGCGCGCCGCAGAGCGCCGGCACAAGACCGAAGCCGGCACGCTCAAGGGCAAGTACGGCTACATGTCTCCCGAGCAGGTCTCGGGCGGAGAGATCGATCCGCGCGCCGATCTGTTCTCGGTCGGCATCCTCCTCGCCGAGATGGTGATGGCGCGCCGCCTCTTCACGTCGACCAACGATCTCGACATCCTCCTGATGGTTCGTGACGCGCGCCTCGATCGCCTGCACAAGTACGCGAGCGAATTTCCGGTCGAGCTCCGTGTGCTGACCGTCCGTGCACTGCAGCGCCGTCCCGAGGATCGCTGGCAGAGCGCCGCGCAGTTCCGCGACGCACTCGATGAATGGATCCGCCGGTCGTCGCGAGTGACGTCGCGCGATCTGGCGAGCCTGCTCGGCCGCGTGATCAACGCGCCCACCGCAGACCTCGAGGGGGTCCCCACAGCGGCCGCCGATGAGGGCCTCTCGGGGCCGCTGACCCGGATGTCGATCGCGCGCGCGGAGGCCGATGCAGCGCGCGCACGTGCCGCGTACATCGCCGGCGACGGGCTCGGCGAGGTGGAGGCCAACGATCAGTCGGGGCGGATCGAGATCGGCGAGGACGACATCGAGCGGGACGAGGTGGAGATGCCCTCGGGGCCGCGCGAGGTCGGTGATCTCAAGGAGCAGTCGGTGATGCGGATCGCCTACCGGCTCGCGAAGACCAAGGGCACCGGGATGCTCGCGCTCGAAGGACGCGCCGGTGTGCTGAAGGAAGCGTACCTCGCCGACGGCCAGCCGCAGTTCGTGCACTCGAACGTCGAAGGCGAACGACTCGGCAGGTTCCTGGTCGCGCAGGGCGCGCTCAACGAAGCGTCACTGCAACGCGCGCTCTCCGTCATGCACCATTTCGGAGGCCGGCTCGCCGACACGCTGGTCGGCCTCGACATCCTGGATCCGCTCGAGGCCTATCGCCTGCTGGCCAAGCAGGTCGCGGCCAAGCTGATGGAGACGTTCTCGTGGAAGAAAGGTCGTTACACGTGGACGCCGAGGCACCCGAACCCGTGGAAGGCGCGCTCGCTGCACCTCGATGCGTTCCGCGTGATCGGAGCGGGCGCGGCGCAGCTCACCGAGGCGATGATCGATGACTGGCTCGAGGCGAACCGCACCGCCTTCATCGTCGCCGAGCCGACCCAGGACGGCGAGCTCGCACAGTTCGGTCTCGGAGATGCGCTGCTCCGTGTCTATAGCCTCCTCGACGGTCGCACGCGCCTCGGCGATCTGTCGGCCAAGGTTCGCTCCCCCGAGGCGCGCCTCAACCTCTTGCGCTTGACGTTCCTGCTCGTGCAGACCGACCTCGCCCGGCTGTCTTGACGTCGTGAGCGCACTTCTCACCGTCCAGGGCCTCGAGAAGCGGTACGGCACCCGCCGTGTCCTCGCGGGCGCGTCGTTCGCGCTGCACGAGCGCGATCGCGTCGGCATGATCGGCGCGAACGGTGCCGGCAAGTCGACGCTCCTCAAGATGCTGATGCAGCGCGCGATGGGCGGCGACGATCCAGCGCTCGTTCCCGACGAAGGCCTGATCACCTGGCGCCGTGATCTCACGCTCGAGTACGTCGCGCAGGAGCCGCGACTCGTGCGCGATGCGACGGTTGCAACCTCGCTCGCGCGCGAGGGCGTTGCCGATCACCAGATCGCCACGATCGCGGCGGCGCTGCAGTTGCCGCCGATGGACGCGTTGATCGGCAACCTCTCGAACGGCGAGCGGCGCCGCGTCGCGCTCGGGAACGCGCTGCTCGGTACCGCCGAGGTGCTCGTGCTCGACGAGCCGACGAACCACCTCGATACCCCCACGGTGGAGTGGCTCGAGACCCGGCTCGCTGCGTGGCCCGGCGCGCTGATCGTCGTCACCCACGATCGCTACTTCCTCGATCGCGTCGCGACGCGGATTCTCGAGGTCGATCGCGGCAAGGTCTACGCCTACGAGGGCGACTACGCGGAGTTCTTGCTCAAGCAGGCCGAGAGGCTGTCCACGGAGTCGGAGGCCGAGTACCAGCGCGTGTCGTTCATCCGCCGCGAGATCGAGTGGATCCGCCGCGGCGCGCCCGCCCGAACGACGAAGGCGAAGGCGCGCATCGATCGGTTTGACGCGGCCGTGGGCTCGGCGCCGGCCACCGACGAGCAACGCCCGGCCACCCTCGGGTTGCGGCTGCCGTCGGGGCCACGGCTCGGCGGCTCGATCGTCGAGCTCCACAAGGTCGGCAAGTCGCTCGGCGGCAAGCTGCTGTTCGACAATCTCACGCTGCTGATGAAGCCCGGCGATCGGCTCGGGATCGTCGGTCCGAACGGAGTCGGCAAGACCACCCTGATCAAGACGATCCTCGGGCTCGAGCCACCCGATCGCGGCAAGGTCGTCGTCGGGTCGAACACGCGCCCCGCGTACCTCGAGCAGGGCCGTACCGAGCTGCGGGACGAGCTCACGGTCCTCGAGGAGGTCGGAGACGGCTACGACTACGTCGATCTCCCCGACGGCAAGGTCCACGTCCGCGGCTTCCTGCGGATGATGGCGTTCCCGGACTCGGTGGCCGACACCCGCGTCGGCCAGCTGTCGGGCGGCGAGCGCAACCGCGTGCAGCTCGCGCGTCTGCTCCGCCGCGGCGGAAATCTGCTGGTGCTCGACGAGCCGACGAACGACCTCGATCTTCCGACGCTCGGCGCGCTCGAGGAAGGGCTGACGAGCTTCGCCGGCTGCGCGTTGATCGTGTCCCACGATCGCTGGTTCCTCGATCGAGTTGCGACCGCGATCCTCGCGTTCGAGGGCGCGGGCAAGGTCACCCTCTACGAGGGTAGCTACTCGTTCTACGCGGAGCGCCGCCCCAAGCCCGAGCGACCCAAGCGGGACACGCGTGAGGCCAAGGACACCAAGCCACCACCGTCGGTGAAGCAAGCCGCGCCACGCAAGCTGTCGTTCAAGGAGCGCCAGGAGCTCGGCGGCATCGAGGCCGCGATCGCCACTGCGGAGGAGAAGGTCGTGACGCTCGAGGCGACTCTGTCGGATCCATCGGTCTTCAAGGATCGAGGCGCGGAGGTCCAGACGTTGATCGCGGAGCTCGACGCCGCGCGCGCAGACGTCGAACGCCTGTTCGCGCGCTGGCAAGAGCTCGATGCGATCGCCGCGCTCGAGAAGTGATCAGGGAAACGGCGAGCGCCTCGCCGCGGCTTGTCGCGTTGCGAGCGCCTTGCGCAGCTCGAGCACGAGGTCCGGCCGCACGGTGACGTGATTCGCCTTCTCGTGGGGATCCGAGATCACGTCGTAGAGCTCGTACATCTCGCCTACCTCGATCAACTTCCACCGGCCCTGGATGATCGCGGTCTGGCCACCGACGGCGAACGCCGAGCCCCCACCGAACAGTGACGCCCGCTGCCCGAGCGCGACATCGGCGACCGAACGGCCGTCGATGCTGGGTCCTTGCGGTGCGACGAAGCCAGCGAGCTCGATGATCGTCGGGGTCAGGTCGGTGCCGCTCACCGTCTCCTGGATCGAACCTGGACGGATCCCGGGGCCGGCGATCACGAACGGGACGCGGATCTGAGAGTTGTAGAGGTCCGTGCCGTGGTGGAGCTGACCGTGGTCGCCGAGACCTTCACCGTGGTCCGACGTGACGATCACGATCGGCGGGATCGCGGTGAACCCGGAGAGGACGCGAGCAATCCCGCGATCGGCGGTGACGATCGCGTGATGGTAGAGGCGTTGCCGTTCGGTGGCGTCGAGCGACGCGCCCAGGATCGGCTTCCATGTCGTGGGCTCGGCCAGGTGAACCCA
>JACCQV010000110.1 GCA_013813945.1 Deltaproteobacteria bacterium
GTGTTGTTCGGTCCGCCTTGCACCATGACCTCGGTCTCGAAGAACGTCCGGCCCGCCTTGGTCGCGGTGATCTCGCGTGACCACAGGCTCGGCATTCCGCGCCAGCACATGGCCGAACGGGATCTCGGTCGCGGTCAGCGTCGTCGACGGCTGCCCGTGCATCGCCTGATAGCGCATCGCCCCCGGTGCCGGAGTGATTGTCACACTGACGCCCTCGACCACGGCTCCCGAACAATCCCGGACCGCCACGTTCAACGCTACCTTCTGATCCGAGCGCGTCACTCCATCGTCGCATCCGACCAGATCGGCGCATCGCCGAACGACCACACGCGCTGCCCGCCGGCCATCGTGTCCGCGGCGAGCGCCAGATCCGTGATGGCCGTGGTCGTGTAGTGGCCCGGCGCCACGTAGCGAATGCCAACGCGGCGCGGAGCCTCTCCGTCGCAATGGCGTAATCAACGGTTGCCCCGCTCGCCACACCGGAGAGGAGCTCCCCGGTGACAGCCTCGAAGCCCCCCGCGGAGACTCCAGCAACCGGCTGTCTGTTGTTCTCGAACGAGGTGTACTGGAACGTCTGACCGCGGATCGTGATCTCCGCCGGCGCCGTCGCGGGCAAGCCGCACGGCTGCGGCACCGCACTGTCGTCCGCGGCGTCGATGCCGACAGCCGCCACCTCGTCGAACTGCAGGCGACCGCAGCTCGCGAGCAGGCCAACGAGGAGCAACTTCAAGCGGTGATCGTAGCTCAGCCTCGCGCGACGATCACGCTACCCCGGGAAACCCGAGCGCGAGCTGCGCCACACCGCGCTCGCACGCGACGACCTGACGAAGAACACGATCGGGCAGAGCTCCGGACGAAACGTGGCCTCGCACCGATGACGAGCTGGCGATCACGATCCGAGACTGGCGACCACGCGAGCCCCGCTCGGCACGAGCCAGGTCGGGCACGAGCCAGGTCCGGCACGAGCCAGGTCCGGCACGAGCCAGGTCCGGCACGAGCCAGGTCGGGCACGAGCCAGGTCCGGCACGAGCCAGGTCGGGCACGAGAAGAAGCGCGACCAGTCACCACGGTTGCCACCTCGAGACAGCTCGTGAGACGGCTGCTCAGACACGTGATCAGCCTGATGCGATCAACGAACGGCTGATGCATCGACACGGTGATCGACGTTACCAAGGAACGATTTCCCTTGACGCGTTCCGCGTCTGCACATGCAGCGAGCTCGCGAGACCCGCGTTGATCCGGATCCTGCCGCTCTCGCGTGAGCTGCCCGCACGCGGAGCACCGGCCAGGCGTTTATCGACGAGGAAATCGCCTTTCGTCGCTCAGCGCGCGGGAGGCGGCCCCATTTTTTCACGTGGTATTCGTGAACAACAGAGAGGGGTGCGAACGATGCTGCGTGATGGATCGCGGGGTGAGGCATACGAGGAGCCATCGCTGGTCATGTCGGGTCGAGCGGCGCCCACGGGGGCACAGCCAGTCGACTGGCGCGAGGTAGATGGTCAACTGCAGCGCAACGCGCGCCAGCGTGCCGCGCTCGATGCGAGCGAAGCGTTCTGGCTGCGCGAGGCAGAGCGCCTCCAGATCTGGAGACCGCTCGGCATGGTCTCGATCCTCGATTACATGGAGCGCGTGCTGGGGTATGCGCCACGCACGGCACAGGATCGGCTGCGCGTCGCGCGGGCGCTCGCGCACCTGCCCGTCCTGACGGAGTCGCTCGGCGAGGCCAACGGCCTGACGTTCTCCGCGGTTCGCGAGCTGGTCCGCGTCGCGACGCCAGACACCGAGGCGCTGTGGCTCGAGGCAGCCACCGGCAAGAACCAGCGCGAGCTCGAGGAGCTCGTGGCCGGCCACGCCCCGGGCGATCATCCAGACGATCCGGCAGATCCGGAGATCCGGATGCACGACGTTCGCTACAAGCTCTTGCCCGCGACCTTCGCGCTCCTGCGGCAAGCGACGCTCGCCCTGAACGAGGAGCACGGCCGCCACCTCGACGACGACGGACTCCTCACCGCACTCTGCAACGCTGCGCTCGAGCGCACGGCCCCTGGCGACTCCACCGGGCGCGCGAAGTTCCAGATCGCCGTGACCGTTTGCGAGCGCTGCGATCAGGGCTGGCAAGAGGGCGCCGGCGTGCAGGTGCCGATCGATGCCGCCACCGTCGCGCGTGCTCGCTGCGACGCGCAGCACATCGGCTCACTCGATAGCGAGCGACCCGAGCGCGCGTACCAGGACATTCCACCGGCGGTTGCACGGTTCGTGTGGCGCCGCGATCGCGGCCGCTGCCAGACGCCGGGGTGCCGCTCCGCACGCGGGCTGGAGATCCACCACATCCGCGCCCGCACGAACGGCGGCACCCACGTTCCCTCGAACCTGACCTTGCGATGTTCGGCATGCCACACCGCGCACCACGCAGGGACGCTCACGATCAGTGGCATCGCACCCGATCAACTCGAAACGCGGCGGCGTCACGATCACGCTGTGCCGGTCGGGCCGCTCGGTTCGAGCCGCGCCCCCGTGGGCACAAGCCGGCTCGACGATGCCGTGCTGCGTACGCAGGCACTCGATGCACTGGTCGGCCTCGGATGGAAGCCGGGAATCGCGCGGGCCGCGGTCGACGAGGCGCGTGCCCACGTGGGCGCCGGATCGGCGATCGAAGTGGTGATCCGCGAGGCGCTTCGCCGGTGCCCCAGACCTGGCGGATGACGCCCAGATCCGGGAGTGATCACGCAACCCGCTGCAGGTCCGGTCGACAACAGGCCGGATGATCATCGAACATCGAGTGATGTCGTTGTGGAGCCTGGTCGTGGTGGTCCTGGTGGCGGTGGCTTGCACGAAGCCCAATCCAAGGTCGTGTCAGGACGGGACGTGCACGGATCCCGCACTGCCCTTCTGCGACATCGATGGCGCCCTCGCCGGCGAGGAGCAAACCTGCATCGCGGTCGCCTGCACTGCGAACGAGTTCGTCGCGTGCCGCGGTGATCGTGCGATCACGTGCAACACGACCGGGACCGACTACGAGCTCGAGCTCTGCAGTGGTGGCTGCTCAGAGGCGGCCGGCGGTTGCCGGCGGTGCGAGCCGAACGAGACCGTGTGCGAGAACGGACAGGTGCAGACCTGTGATTCCGATGGCGCCGTGATCGCCAGCGAGGTCTGCCCGCTTGGCTGCTTCGAGGATCAGCCACGGTGTCGGGAGATCGATCCCTCGAACAACCTCGGCCGCTACGTAGACATGGTTCCAGCCCCGCAGGATCTTGATCTCTCGGGAACTCTGATCATCACAAACACGGGTGTTGTCGAGCTACAGGGGAACGCCGTCGCTGGCATCGCTCATTTCCTCCAGCCGGCAGCAGGGAATGGCGCCGCGATCCGCGTGATCGTGGCTCGCGATGTTCGACTGGCAGACGTCACGTTCGCCACGTCTTCGGGTTCGGGACCATCACTCGCAATCCTCGCCACGGGCTCGCTCATCATCAGCGGACGCGTGACCGGTCTTCCTGGAGCAGGGGCGATGGAAACCATTGGCTGCTCGGGTGGTGCCGGCGAGTCGGAAATCGCCGGCGGCTCATATCACTACGCCGGGCATGGAGGTGGAGGTCACGCAACGCCTGGAGCGAAAGGTGGCGACATCCCCAATCGTGGCCTGTTCGGCGGCGGAGGCGGGATCGTGTCGGGAACCGACAACCTCGTGCCGCTTCGCGGCGGCTGCGGATCAGGGCGGACCTCCGCACGAGGCGGAAGCGCTCTCCAGCTGAGCAGCCGCAAGTCCGTGGTCGTCGACGGCGTGGTCGACCTTCGAGGCGCTCCGCAGGGCGGGGGTGGAGGTGGCGGTCTGTTGATCGAAGCGCCGGTTGTCGAACTCAAGGCGAATGCGAGGCTGCTCGCGACCGGGGGTGGCGGACACGGCGGCGGCCACTTCGCGGATCAGTACTCGGTTCCGCCGCGCACCGACGACGGTGGACCGGACCTGGGCACCGCATGCATGCCAAGCACGAGCTCTTGTACGCCGGGAGGCAACGGAGCTGCCCCCGGAGTCCCCGCCACGCCCGGGACCAATACGTCGAGCTCTCAGACCTTGATGGAGATCGGAGCCGGTGGAGGCGGTGGCGGGCTCGGTCGTATCCGCATCAACACGCCTAACCAGATCTACATCAAGACCAGCAGCGTGATCGAAGCAGGCGTGACCACCGTCGGCACGCTTTCGAGTAGATGACGTCCGAGCAGAGAGGTGCGCGGGCTAGTTGCAATGCTGGTCAGTTAAGGTCGTTGGTGCACGTGCACGTGTCACGTGCACGTTCACGTCCACGATCATCGGCAAAGCTTGCTCAGCATGCCGACCACCCGGACCAAGAGCAGCTTGGCCGCAGCCAGGTCCGACGCCGGCACCGTACCGACCAGCCGGATGACGTCGATGATTGCGCCAC
>JACCQV010000119.1 GCA_013813945.1 Deltaproteobacteria bacterium
CGGGTTAGTTGGCGGAGCGGACGGGACTTGAACCCGCGGCCTCCGGCGTGACAGGCCGGCGTTATAACCAACTTAACTACCGCTCCAGGAGTCGTTCAGTTTTCAGTGGGCGAAGCAGGGTTCGAACCTGCGGCCACCGCCTTGTAAGGGCGACGCTCTTCCGCTGAGCTATTCGCCCGCATCCGAGGTGAAGGTTGATAGTCGGACGCGACTGCGGTGTCAAGGGTACCCGGGAACAGTTCGGGATGGGGCAGACAGGGGCCGGATTGTCGGAGGGGGCGGTCCCTGCGAATTGTCGTCCTGAACCCTCCTGTTTGCCGCGGACCCACGATCCGGGTCACGTACCTCGATGGGTGGACGCCAGGGCTATGATCCCGCCATGGCCGGGAACGACGACACGCAGCCGAGCTTTCCGACGTACGCGGAGCTGACGCAGACCCAGGGGTGGGCGGGGGCGACAGCCGTGCCGGTTGCGTGGGCGACCGCTGCGGCCAATGCGGAACAATCGAGCAGCGGCCGCTATCGAGAAGCCGCGGTGCTCGGTGTCGGCGGCATGGGCAAGGTGCTGCTCGCGCACGATGCTCGGATCGGGCGCGATGTCGCGGTCAAGGTGCTGCATGTCGATCGCGAGCTCGAGCCACAGGACCGCGAGCGGTTCCTCCGGGAGGCGCAGGTCCAGGGCCAGCTCGAGCACCCGTCGATCGTGCCGGTCTATGACATCGACCGGCGCGACGACGGTACGACGTTCTTCACCATGCGTCGGGTGATCGGACGGACGCTCGGCGCGATCCTGGATGACCTACGGACGGGGACCTCGAAGTACACGCAGCGCGAGCTGCTGCAGGCGTTCGTGACGATCTGCCTGACGATCGATTACGCGCATACCCGCGGCGTGGTGCATCGCGATCTCAAGCCCGCGAACCTGATGCTCGGCGATTTCGGTGAGGTCTACGTCCTCGATTGGGGCCTCGCCCGGATCCTCGATGGGTCCGAAACCTCGGGTGTGGAGCCAGCGAGCCGGCTATCGATGCCGGGCGTGATGATGGGGACGCCGCTGTACATGGCGCCGGAGCAGATGGCGGATCCTGATGTCGGCATCGGCGCGGACATCTTCGCGCTCGGGGCGATCTTGTTCGAGATCCTGACGCTCGAGAAGGCGCGTGATGTCCGCGCTCTGTACGCACCGATCGAGGCGCGGGCGTCGGTCCGGGCGCCGCACTGCGCAGTCGCACCGGAGCTCGAGACCGTTTGTGTGAAGGCGACGCAGATGCTGGTCTCCGATCGTTATCCGACGGCGCGCGCGCTCCAGGAAGCCGTGGCGCGCTACCTCGAAGGAGATCGAGAGCTCGAGCAGCGCCGCCAGCTCGCCGCGGCGCACGCAGAGCGCGCCCGTGAGGCGGTCGCGAACGCCGAGGCAGGCCACGACTTGCCCGAGGCCGAGCGGGCGATGGCGATGCGCGAGCTGGTCCGAGCGCTCTCCCTCGAACCAACGAATCGCGAGCACGTCGCGATGTTCGCGACGGTGATGAGCATGCCACCGCGCACGGTGCCGCCCGAGGTCAAGGCCAAGCTCGGGGCCCAAGCCCAAGAGGTGATCCGGTTCGGTGCTCGGTACTGCGCCCTCGCGATGCTGTCGTGGTTCATGTTTCTGCCGATCGTGCTCGCCGTCGGTGTTCGGCGCGTCGACTACCTCCTGGCCATCATGATTCCAGCTGCGATCGCGGGCGTGCTCGGGATGATCGCCTCGCGCCAGCGTGCGATCGGCACCAGGATTCAGGTCGGGATCATGCTGACGATGATGATCGCCGCCGTGGGGACGTCGCGGATGTTCGGTCCGCTGATTCTTGTTCCGACGATCCTCGCGACCTGGGCGATCGTCGTCCAGGCGCATCCCGAGCGCCGGATCCGCATGAGCGGGCTCGTGATGGGGTTGATCGCGATCACCGCCCCGCTGGTTCTCGAGTGGGTCGGGATCCTGTCGCACTCGTATTTGTTTCCGGGCGACGGCTTCTTTGTCCTGCCGCAGATGAACGCGCTCCCTGCGTGGTTCGTGCTCGTATTCCTCGGCGCCGGCAACATCCTGATGGCCGTGCTGCCGGCGTTATTCGTCGGGCGTCTCCGCGGCGACCTCGCGCACATCCAGGAGCGCGAGCTCGTCCGTAGCTGGCAGCTGCGCCAGCTCGGCGACGATCTGATGAAGGCAGCGGCCTAGCGGGGAGATCCGCGACACCGATGTCGCGAAGTGAAGAGATCGTGCAGACGACGAGCCGCAGGCACGCGTCAACAGCGATCTCGCTGGTATCGGCGTTGCACGAGGGTGTCGCATGATTCGACTCGCTCTCAGCTCGATCTTGATGACCGCCGCGTGCGGTGCGGGCGACGGCCTCGGAGGCCGGCCCGGAGAATTTGGCCAGGTGGAAGCAGCACCGGAATGCGGAGCGCTATCTCAGGCGTGCATCGGGCAAGGGCTCGACGCGCCGATCGCGAAGGGCAGCACGCTCGATATCGCCGTCGAGTACAAGGTCGCAGGAAGCTCCGGCCCACCGACACTCCTCGCGAGTGCGAATCAGGCCGTGATCACCACGCCAGGCCCCACACAGATCTCGGCGATCGCCGAAGGGATGAGCGCGGTGATGTTCGTCGGACCCGCGGGCGAGGTCATCGACCTGATCCACGTGTTCGTGCAGAAGTCGTCCGAGCTCCGGATCAACCGCTACGACGAGGCGGGCGACCTGCTCGGGCGCGTGCAGTCGTCATCGCAGCTGATCGTCGGTGACGAGATCCTCGTTGCGGTCGAGCCGTTCGCCGGAGGCCAGCCCTTGCTGGGGAACTTCGACCTCACGTACGCAAGCACCGCCGCCCCCGTGGTGACGATCGTCCCCGATCCCGTCGGCGGCTGGTATCGCGTGATCGCACGCTCGGCCGGCATGGCGAACGTCTCGTTCACCGCGCTCGGTCTCGATGTCTCCTGGCAGATCGAGGTGCTCCCGTGACCATCATGAACCACACCGTGACCCTCATCGCTCTCGCATCGCTGGCGAGCTGCGATCCACCGGAAGACTACGTCGAGCTGGCGAATCTGAGCAGCGCGCCGTTCGCGAGCAAGGCCTCGATCGAGAGCGACTCCGCGCGAGACGCATACGTCATCGAGATGTCCGTCGGGGTCGCGCTCGCGACTGCCTGCTGGGACACGTGCTACCCGGACAAGCTGTGCAAGCTCACCTCGCTGGACACCGATACGCTCGGGGTGCGGCCGCTGTATCGGCTCGGCACCAGCAATGCGGACGACTTCGTGCTGGTCGCGCAGAAGGTCGGCACGACGACACTGCGGGTCGACTCCGCGTGCGCGAGCCAGGACTATGTCGTCCGCGTCGTCGCTCGATGATCACCAGCGATGATCAGAGACCGTTGATCCAGGCGCGGATCGTGGTGAGCCCCGTCGGGTCTGCGATCTCACCACCGAGCCACGGCATCCGCTTGTTCTGATCGTTCGACAGCATGCGCGTGATGATGATCGAGTGATCCGGATCGCCTGGCTTCGCGACGATCGTCGCACCGCCGAACGGCTTGCCGCTGATGTTGACCGTGGTCCGATACGTCTTGGTGTCGGCGACGGATGCGATGAAGCCGACCTCGAGCCGGAAGCTCGGCCGGTTGATCAGCGGGGACTGCGAGTTGTGGCAATGGCCGCAGTTCGCGTGGAAGTACCCGAGCGCTGCGAGCTGCTGGTCGTTGCCCGGAACCACGCGATGCGGGACTGTGGTCGTGGTCCATCCAGCAGCCGTCGCATCGGCGAGATCCATGTTGCCCGCGGGTGCGTCGTAGTCGAGCTGGAACGTCTGGAACCCGAGCACGCGGCTTTTGATATTGGCGTGACATCCGGTGCAGACGCTCGCGGGCGGAATATCGTGGCCCGTGCCGCTGACGTTGGTGGCGCCACCGGTGATCGCAACCGCTTCGGTCTGCGCGGCGTTCCACTGGTATGGGACCAGCAGCCAGTCGGCGTCTCCGGGTCCGGTCTTCTCCATGTAGCGGGTCTCGACGCGAATGCCGTCGCGCACGAAGTCCTTCCACAGCTTGGTACCGACCGGGAACTTCCAGAAGTCGTGGTTGGACGTGTCGATCTTCGTGCCCGCCGGCAGGTAGATCCACCGCCGCTTGAGAGCGCCATCACTCCACAGCTGCCAGCGCGGCTTGAACTCGTGGACATCGGACGCGTAGGTCGTGCACGCCGTATCGACGCACAGCCCGGTCGCGGCGAGGCCGGTCGGCGGATCCACCATGGGGCCATCGGCCTGGCCGTCGGCGGCGTCCGGCGGCGGCGGACGATCGGGGTCGAAATCGAGGGTCTGGCACTCCTCGGCGCAGTGCTGGCCGTAGTCCGCCGGCGTCGCGCACGAGGCGGCGACGAGGGAGGCGAGCAGGGCCAGACGGGTCACGAATCTCCCATCAGCACCGTCCGTGCCGACGGCGATCCCGCGAATCTGCCGCGCTGCGTTGCTGCGCGCCCGAGTCATGGCGCGGCGGCGCGCCACAGCGAGCGCTAGTGCGCGTCGCGAGGGTCGGTGGGCGGCATGGTCTCGACGATGCGCCAGTCGACCACGCTCGACGGCTCGCGGAGGAACTCCTCGGGCTGCGGGTGTGCGAGAGCGTGGCGCAAGACCTCGTCCATCTGCTTGACCGGGATGACCGCGATCTCGCCGAGGACCGACTCCGGGATGTCCTTCAGGTCCTTCATGTTCTCTTCGGGGATCAGCACGGTCTCGATGCCCGCGCGGTGCGCGGCGAGGATCTTCTCCTTGAGGCCGCCGATCGGAAGCACGCGGCCGCGCAAGGTGACCTCGCCCGTCATCGCGACCGTCTGCCGCACCGGGATGCGCAGCAGTGCGCTCGCCATGGCCGTCGCCATCACGATGCCAGCGCTCGGTCCGTCCTTCGGAATCGCACCCTCCGGGAAGTGCACGTGCACGTCGATCTTGTTCTGGAAGTCGTTCGACAGCCCGAACGTTCCGGCGCGAGAGCGCAGATAGCTCATGGCCGCCTGCGCGCTCTCCTGCATGACGTCGCCGAGCTTGCCGGTCAGGGTCAGCTTGCCCTTGCCAGGTACGATCGTGACCTCGGCGGTCAGCAGGTCGCCACCGAACATCGTGACGGCCAGACCGTTCGCGAGCCCGATCTCGTCGTCCTTCTCGCGGCGCGCCTCGCGGTACTTCTCGACGCCGAGCCACAGTGGCAGCCGATCCGGCGTGACCTGGAATGCGGTCGTGGTGCGGTTGGTCGCGAGGAACTCCTTCGCGATCTTGCGGCACACGGTCGCGAGCTCGCGCTCGAGGTTTCGCACGCCGGCCTCCTTCGTGTAGCGATGGATGATCATCGTGATCGCCTCATCGGTCCACGTGATCGCGAGATCCTTCAGCCCGTTTGCCTCCGCCTGCTTCGGGATCAAGTACTGCTTCGCGATCGCGAGCTTCTCCCACTCCGTGTAGCCAGGCAGCTCGATGATCTCGAGACGATCTTGCAGCGGCAGCGGAATCGCGTGTTGCTGGTTCGCCGTCGTCACGAACATCGTGTCGGAGAGGTCGTAGTCGAGGTCGAGGTAGTGATCGTTGAACGTGTTGTTCTGTTCGGGATCCAGCACCTCGAGCAGTGCGCTCGCCGGGTCGCCCCGGAAGTCCATCGACATCTTGTCGATCTCGTCGAGCAGGAACACCGGGTTCTGCGAGCCGCCCTTCTTGAGCGACTGGATGATCTTGCCCGGCAGCGCACCGATGTACGTGCGCCGATGGCCGCGGATCTCCGCCTCGTCACGAACCCCACCCAGCGACTGCCGCACGAACTTGCGGCCGGTCGCGTGCGCGATCGAGCGCGCGAGTGACGTCTTGCCAACGCCCGGCGGTCCGACGAGACACAGGATCGGTCCGCGCTGCCGCGGCACCAGCGAGGTCACGGCGAGGTACTCGAGGATGCGCTCCTTGACCTTCTTGAGACCGTAGTGCTCGCGGTCGAGGATCGCCTCCGCCTCGTTGATGTCGTGGCGGTCCTCGGTCTTGTCTTCCCACGGCAGAGCGACGACCCAGTCGAGGTAGTTGCGCACCACCGTCGCCTCGGCGGACATCGGCGACATCTGCTTGAGCTTCTTGAGCTCCTTGAGGCAGCGATCCTTTGCCTCCTTGCTCATCTTCTTCGCCTTGATCTTCTGCTCGAGCTCGCTCAGCTCGTTCTTGAACTCGTCGCGCTCGCCACCGAGCTCCTTCTGGATCGCCTGCATCTGCTCGTTGAGATAGAACTCCTTCTGCTGCTTCTCCATCTGCTTCTTGACGCGAGAGCGCAGCTTCTTCTCGACCTGGCGAATCTCGATCTCGCCCTGCAT
>JACCQV010000139.1 GCA_013813945.1 Deltaproteobacteria bacterium
AGGAGCTCAAGAACGTCGGGCGTACGCAGCTGCGGATCGACCTGATCATCCGCGCACCGCGCGATGCGCGCGTCGAGGCCGCTGTCAGCGCCGGCTCGCTCGAGGTCCTCAACATGGATGCCGGCGGCGAGCTCGATACGGGATCCGGACCGATCTCGGTGCGCAACGTCTCGGGCGGCGTGTCGACCAACTCGATCTCCGGCGCGACCTCGCTGACCCAGGTGTTCGGCTCGGTCGATGCGCAGACGATCTCGTCCGATGTCGACCTCGACACGATCGGCGGCGATCGCCTGATCGCGTCCGCGAGCCGCGGCAAGATCGCCGGTCGCCGGGTGCGCGCCCGTGACATCCAGCTGACCACGACCGACGGAGCCATCACGCTCGAGGCCGAGTCTGCCCTGCGCGGCCGGATCGTCGTGTCGAGTCTTCGCGGCGATGTCGATGTGCGGCTGCGGCGACAAGGTGCCGTCACGATCCGCGCACGTGGCGCCAAGGTGAACCTCGGATCCGCGATGGCGTTTGCGAAGACCCAGCAGGATGGCTGGGTTCACAGCCAGCTCGGGCAGCTCGGCAAGAATGCGCCTGCACTCGTCGAGCTGCGCTCGCGCTACGGCATGGTCCAGTTCGCGATCATCGAGTAAGCTCTGGGCATATGGATGCCCCCGTGCCTCCGCGGGTACGCGAATACGCCGAACAGGCAGTCGCGTATGTGCGCAACGCGCTCGGGGTCACGCTGGAGTACGACAGCGACACGCTGCCGGTGCTCGATCACTACCTCCGCACCGTCGACCAGGTCGGTGGCACGGAGCAGGCAGCGACGCTGCAGCTCGTGATCTCCACGGCGGGGGCGTACTTCGGTGAAGTCGTCCGCCGCCGGATGGGCGGCCGGTGGGAGCTCTCGACCGAGGACGTCGAGTGGCGAGTCGTCCTGCCAACCGGGCTCAACTTCGCGCCGATGGGGTTTGTCGCTGCGGCCATTGCCCAGGCGGACCTCGCCGACCTCGACTCCGAGATGGATGCGCCGCCGCGAATGAAGCCATACGTGCAGCGCGCGCTCGAGCGCATGGGCGAGGTCTCGATCGAGGAGTACTACTCGCTGTGCGGCCGGCTCGACACGCTCGAGCATGTCCACGAGGTGCTGGTCGCGGTCGCTGCGCAGATGATGGGCAACGTCGACGAAGACATCCCCGAGCAGATCAGCGACGAGCCCTCCGGCAGCGTCAACTGACTCTTGAGGTACTGACCGCGTAGGGGTATGCCTCTCCCCATGGCCAGGGGGACCCGCGCTCCGTCGCAGAACGCCTATCGCGGGTCGATCGGCAAGACCCAGACGGCGACGCTCCACGTCACCGGCGCGCGTGGCGAGACGGTCAGCGCGCAGGCCTACACGACGATCGACGCGGTCTCGGATCCCGAGCTGGTCGAGCGGCTGCACAGCGAGGATCCGGCGAAGGCGCTCAACGTGGTGCGTGCCGACGGCGGAGCCGTGATCAAGGTCGCGGTTCCGGTCATCTATCACGATCCCGCCGAGGAGATCCTCGTGCTCATCCTCGCGGACGCGCACCGTCATCGCGAGATCGATGAGCGGATCAAGCTGCTCGAGCGCATGCGTGACGACGACGCCCCGATCCCGCCGTACGCCAAGGAGTTCGCGGTCGTCTACACCCCGGCCGGGCTCGCTGCCTACCTGGAGCGCCGCACGAACGAGGTCCTCACCGCCGCCCAGACCGCCGAGGCTGCACGCGATCTCGATCTGCGCGCCCAAGATCTCGATCGCCGCGCCCGCGAGCTCGAGGCGGCGCACTCGGAGCTCGAGCGCAACCGTGTCGAGCTCGAGAAGCTGCGGAGCGAGGCGCGTAACCGCGTGATCGCGGCAGTCCAGTCGGTCACCGACATCGAGGTCGACGAATCGACATCGATCAATCCGCGACCGTCCGCGAACGAGGACGAGACGCGGCCCGTCTTCAAGGATGCACTCGACGAGATCGAGGAAGGCCTCGCCTCGATGCTGGCGCCCGACGAGCCGCCGGCTGCCGAAACCGTGATTACCCCAGCGCCTCGGCCCTCGTCGAGAACGCGCTCGGACAGCGAGAACTTCGAGGCGCAACCCACGCGCTTGAATGATGCGCCCAAGATCAATGGAGTCGCGGCGCTCCAGCCTCCGATCGAGTTCGACGAGGAGACCACCGGCTCGGCGATCGTTCCGCAGGGTTCGGATCCGCTGACGACGCAGACGGTCGAGATGCCGACCGATGTCGTCTCGGACCCGTGGCTCGATCGTGCGGCCACTCGCGAGACGTCGTCGATGACGGTCGATCCGAGCGGCGTCCGGATCGCGCTCGTCGTCGGCGAGCAGCTGGTCCGCGGGATGGGCGGGAACCTCGACATCCGCGTCCTCCTGCATCGCACGCCTGCGTATCCGGTGATCACCCTCGTGGTCGGCCCGCCTCCGGCGATGCGCGTCATCAGCACGACCCAGCTCGCGGTCGTCCCCCTCGACATCGCGGCCGAGGCGCAGCGCGCGGTGTTGCACGCGCTGACCCGCAAGTTCGAGCTGACGCTCGACCTTGTCGTCCGCGCGCGTCGGATCCGCAGGGTCAAGCTCATCGCTCCGCTCGCCGAGAACGTCGGCTACATTCTGCGCGCCGCCGATGACCATCTGCGCGGGCTGACCTCGTCGGGCGAAACCACGCCATCGTACGAGCAGGGCCGCGATCTCGTGGTCGGCGCCGGCTACGATCTGCTCGGCAGCGAGCACCCGGACGTTGGCGAGTTCCGCGACGACAAGCTCGCGCAGCTCGAGACAGCGCAAAACCTCAGGCGAGCGATCGCGATGGCGCGCCGCTTCGCGCGACCGTCGCGCGAGGACTACCTCGTGTGCACCCGTGGGTTTCCGTTGCCGCGCTGGCGCGAGCTGCGCCGCCACGTGCTCGAGAGCGCGGTCGCGTGGGGCCTGTGGATGGGGCCCGAGCTCGCACAGGTCGCGGTCAGCGAGGGCTTCGCGCGCTCGCGGCGTGACCTCGTGATCCGCCTCGATCAGGGCTTCGACGTGCTCAAGCGTCACCCCACGGCCTACGACATCGATCAGGATGCCGCAGAGGACAACTTCAAGGCGCTCGCCGAGGAGGCGAAGGCGCTCGGGGTCGAGCTCGCGAAGTCTGGTTCGAATGGACGGACCGGTATCGCGGTGACCAGCGAGGAGGTCTCCCAGGTCTCCGGATCGATCGGGAGGACGCCGGCGAAGGGTATTCCGACGGGGAAGACGACCGACGAGCTGATCGCCGAGCTCGATGACCGCGCCAAGCGCATCGCGGCGGCGATCGAGCTCTGCGGTCGCGCCGATCCCCGCGCCGCGGCCCCGGTGATTGCATCCGTCAACAAGATGAGCCGCGCCGAGGCCGTGCGCGTCCTCGGGATGAGCGTGAAGTTCGGGACGGCAGCCGCCAGGCCGCTGACCGACGGCCTCGCGAGCAGTAAGGGCTTCCTACGCCATGGCTGCGCGCTCGCTCTCGCGCTGCTCCGGGACGAGGAGGGCACGCAGGCCGTGATCGAACTGCTCCTCAACGAACCGACCGAGATCTGGCGCGAGGTCGCGCGCGCGATCGGCCAGGTCGGCTCGTACGGTCTGACGCCGCTTGCCAGCAACTACGGCCGCCTCGGCGAGCGGGCGACCCCGCAGGCCCAGGAGCGTGTCGCGTGGGCAATGGCCCACATCGCGGTCCGGGGCGGCAGGGCGGCCCTCGAGACGATGGCCGGCGGTCAGAGCATGGTCGCGCCCGTCGCTCGGCAGGCGCTCGAGCTGCACGCGGCGGCAGCGAAGGATCAGACCAGCGTCCGTCCGGGTGCCTCTAGCTCGCAGGCCGGCAAGGACGTCACCGTCAATCGTGCCTTCTCGCGACGATTCTTCGAGGCTCTCGAGCAGGGCCTTCCTGATGCCGGGCAGGCCGGGCTGTTCGCCCTCGACGAATCCAGGCCCATGGAGCTGCTTGACGAGGCCGACCTCATCGACGACGACGACGAGGCCGAGCTCGACGAGTCTGATCTGATCCAGAGCTGAGCCCCTTCTGGGCGCCGACTTCGGGTATCATCGTCCCCGAAGTGCGCATCGGTATCTTCTCGGACGTCCACGCAAACATCGAAGCGATGACTGCGGTGGTCGATGCATTCCGCTCCGAGCGGATCGATAAGTACGTGTGCATCGGCGACGTCGTCGGCTACGGCGCCTCTCCGAACGAGTGCTGCGACATCATCCGCAAGCTCGCCTCGTTCACGATCCTCGGCAACCACGACGCCGCCGTCGCGGGTCGCATGGACTACTCGTACTACTACGACGCTGCGCGCCAGGCGCTCGACCTCCATTCGCGCCAGCTGAGCGCGGAGAACATGGCGTGGTTGAAGAACCTGCCGTACGAGGTGCGCGAGGGCGACGTCACGTTCTGCCACGGCTCGCCGATCAACCTCGAAGAGTTCGAGTACATCTTCTCGGTGGAGCAGGCGACGCGCTGCCTCGACATCTGGGATGACCTCGGCGCGGTGACATTCATCGGGCACTCGCACCTCTGCAAGTCGTTCGCACTCACGCGCGACGAGGTCTACGAGGTGGTCGCGACGAAGTTCGTGATCCGCCCGGAGCATCGCTACATCATCTCGGTCGGCTCCGTCGGACAGCCGCGCGACTACGACAACCGCGCCAGCTACACGGTGTTCGACACGGAAGAGAAGACGTTCGAGTTCAAGCGGGTCGCTTACGACATCGATTCGGCGGCGCAGAAGATCTTCGCGGCCGAGCTCGAGCGGAACTTCGGCAATCGACTCTTTCTCGGCGTCTGACCACGCCGGGGCTCGGCGTCTGGGGGTCTAGTGGTCGCGCAGGGCGGACGACTCGAAGTGCAGGCCGTCGTCGCGGGCGGTCTCGTACTCCTCGGTGTCGATCACGCCGTCGCGGCGCATGGCGCGCAGCACCGTTGCGACACGCTCCGCGGAGTCCGGATCGAGGCCACCGTGACGCCGCACCCGGCGGGCCATCGACGTCGGCTCTGAGGTCAGGGCTGCGAGGAAGGCGGCCTGACGGACCGTGAGCCCGCGTGGCGTGACCCCGAACCAGTGCTTCGCGGCGGCGCCCACTCCGAATACGCGCGGACCGAGCTCGATGATGTTGAGGTAGCGCTCGAGGATCTGCTTCTTCTCGAGGCGAGCTTCGAGGCGCCAGGTCAGGACGGCCTCCTGCAGCTTTCGATCGAGGGTGCGGCGATGAGTCAGAAACGCGTTTTTGATCAGTTGCTGACTGATCGTCGACCCACCACGGGCGAGGCGGCGTTCGCGTAGATCGATCTCGAGGCTGCGCGCGATCTGCTGGACGTCGAACCCGCCATGATCCCAGAACCGGCCGTCCTCGGCCGAGGTGAAGGCGCCGTGCAGGCGCGTCGGCATCTGGCGCAGATCGAACCAACTCTCCTCGCCAGGTCCGACGATGCCGCGACTACCGTCGACGAACACGTGCGGCGTGGCACGCGTCAGCGCCATGACATCGGCAGCCGGCGGCTCCGCGAGCGTGGTGCAGTGACCGAGGACCTCCGTCGTCAGGACCGTCCCGTCACCCGTGGGTGCAGCCAGATCGATCGTCAGCCGGGCGCGACCGCCGAGCGAGCCGTCGAGAACCATGCCATCGAGCGGACCCCGGATCGCCGCGGGCAGGGAGGCGAGCAGCTCGGCACAGGGAGCCGATGCCAGCTCGACGTCGACCTGACCGGAAGCGGGAGAGCCGCGGCGCACCCAGCCGGTGAGCGTGGTGTGAATCGCGCCGGTGTCGATGCCGAGACGTTGCACGGTGATCGCGTCGGGCGCGATCGAGAGCGTTGTCCGGATCGTGGCGGTGACGGCGATCGGTTCGGTAGCCAGGGAGCGATGATCGAGGGACACGCCGTCGAAGGATCCATCCGCGGTGATCTCGATCGCGCGGTCGCCCTTGCGGATGTGAAGCTCGCCGGTCGCACGCGCATCGTCGAGGCCGAGCCCGCGCGGAGCAATCGCAGCGAGACCGCGCAGCGGCACCCGATCACCGCGGACCGTGACGCTGAGATCGTGCGGGGAGACCTCGAGCGAGACGGGACGCGCGATGCCCGCATCATCGATCGCGGCGCGAACCTCGAGTGCGCCTGCGGGCGCGAGCCGGCCTGCCGCAACCTCGCGCAGGGCGATCGTTCGGGCGCCCGCGCTGACCGTGCCGGTTCCGCCAACGGCCAGCACGCGGCGAAACTTCATGCTGGGAAGACTGAGCTCGGCCGCGCTGCGCGCAAACGCGAGCTCGACGCCGATCGGATGCGTCGCGCCTGCGATCCGGACTCGACCGGTCGTCACACGAACGCCATCGGCATCGGGCACGAGCTCGACACCGTGCGCAGTCAGCTCCCCGACGCCTGCGATCCGCGCGGTCAGCGTTCCCGAGCTGACGACGATCCGCCGGACGCGGCCGGCGCTTCCGGTCGAGCTCTCACGCCGTCGCGCGAGGCGATGAACGAGGCGCGATAGATCCGAATCACCGTCGACTCCGACGTTGAGCGACACCCGCGGACCGGAGACCCGGATCTCATCGGCGCGGAGCTCGCCAGCGAGCAGCGAATCGAGCGCAACGGAGGCCTCGATGGAATCGGCAGCGATCAACTCGCCGAACGCGACATCCGAGAGGCGCACCGAACCCGTCAGGTCCGCATCGACCGTGACGATCCGCACCGGTACGCCCGCCGCGGTACCGAGCTCGTCGGTGAGGTCGCTCCTCCGTGCGTCGATCCACTGCGCAGCACCGAGCGGCACGCCGGCCGCAAGCACGGCGGTGGCGATCAAGATCCGGTGCGGGCCGGTGAAGAACATCAGTGGTGTTCGACGACGGAATCCCGGCGATCATCGCCGACGAAGTTGCGCTGGATGACCCGACGCTCGCCATTCCCGCGACGCGTCGCGAGCGTCGCGCCCGCCAGCATCATCTCGCACAGCTCACCGAACGAGATGCCCGCCACGTCGGCGATCTTGGGGAGCAGGCTCGTCGGAGTGAGCCCTGGCACCGTGTTCACCTCGAGGATGAACTCGTTGCCCGAATCGCTGACAATCATGTCGACGCGTGTCGCGCCGCGACAGCCGAGTGCGACATGCGCGCGTTGCGCCTGCGCGAGCACACCGCGATAGCGCTCGGGTGAGAGACGCGGCGGGACGAAGTACTCGGTGGCACCGCGGGTGTACTTGTTCGCATAGTCGTAAAAGCCATCGCGGGGCGCGATCTCGACGGCACCGATGGCGCGATCGTCGAGCACCGCCACCGAGACCTCGCGGCCGGTGATGAACCGCTCGACCAGGATCTCGTCGTCGAAGCACAACGCCCGCTCGACGGCAGGCGCGAAGTCCTCCACGGCGTGGCAGATCGTCACGCCCACGGAGCTGCCTTCGCGGATCGGCTTGACCACACACGGGAAGCCAAAGTCGCCGTGGACTGCGGTCAGGTCGGCGACGTCGGCCCCGGTGAGGGAGTAGTACGCCGGCGTCGGCAGATTATGGAGACGGAACAGCTCCTTGGCCTTGCCCTTGTGCATGGCGAGGGCAGAGGCGAGCACGTCGGAGCCCGTGTACGGGATGCCGAGGGCCTCGAGGAGGCCTTGGATACAGCCGTCCTCGCCCCACCGGCCGTGGA
>JACCQV010000168.1 GCA_013813945.1 Deltaproteobacteria bacterium
GCGTCGCCCTGGATGCCATTGTCGACGGGCCGCACCGGGTTGAACACCAGCGGACAGTTGTCGCCGGCATCGTCGATTCCGTCGCCGTCGCTGTCGCCCGCCGTCGCCACGCCGGTGAACACGGTCGAGCCCGCAGTCGCGGTCGGCCGCTTCGGCGTGCACGACGGCTCGTTCATCGGCACGTCGCAGGTGAACGCGGGATAGATCGTCGCGCCGGCCGCGGTCTTGAGCGCCGCGTACGTCTTGCCGATGTCTGCCATCAAGCAGACCTTCTTCATCGTGCCGCAGACATCGACGGCATCGCAGGCGGCGCCGGTCGTCAGCGCGGTGGTCGCGACGTCGTCGCCGTAGAGGATCTTGCCGCCGCGCATCACCATCACGACATCCTTGGCCTGCGCCTCGATCACGGCGCGATAGGCCGGCTTGTCGTTACGCCGGAAGATCGTGATGTCGGCGACCTTGCCCGGCGCGAGCAGGCCGATCACATCGTCGGTCGCGGTCACGGAGGCCGCGTTGATGGTGACCATCTTCCAGAGCTCGACGTCGGAGAAGTAGCTCTCGAGGTAGGTCTTGTTGAAGCCATCCGCGCACGCGAGCTCGCGCAGCATGTTCATCGAGCCGCTCGGCATCCAGTCCGTGCCGAGGGCAATCTCGACGCCGAGGCGACCAGCGACCGAGACGCGTGCGGTCTCGCCGTACAGCGTGATGTTCGAGCGCGGGGACCAGATCAGGGCCGTGCCGGCTGCCGCCATGGCTGCGTAGTCGGCCGGCTGCAGGCCGATCGCATGGATCATCGCGGTCTTGCCGATCACCAGGTTCGTCGAGACGCCCGGGGCGGTCGTGTCGTAGGCCTCGTTGCTCTGGCACAAAAACTCGTTGCGCGCGGTCGCGTTGACGCCCTCGGAGGTGTGCGGCTCGTACGCGTCGTCGTTCGCGATGTCCATCGGGGTCGTGGCGTCGCCGCCGTAGTTGCAGTCGCCCGCACGGCGCGTGCCGCCCGAATCAGCGAGCGGAAACGTGTCGAAGTTGACGGGCTTCTGGTTGAGCCCTTCCTGGTTCGCGCTATCGAGGTTGCGCAACAGGCCGGGCTGGCCGCCGGAGCCGACGATCGACGTCGCGCCACCCATCAGGAACCGCAGCTCGCCCCACCGGATCTGATCGGCGGTCGCCCCGCCCGAGGACGTGATCTTCGGCTTGCCGTCGAGACCTTTGCGCCACTGCTGGCGATCGTCGTAGCGAACGCCGGTGTCGTTGTACGGGTTGTTCTGCGTGAACGTGATGTGATCGTGCGTGTTGATCAGGCCGGGCGAGATCGACGCATCGGGACACGTGACGACGGTCTGGCCGGCCTCGGCGCAGTCGCAACCGACGCACGTGATCGAGCCCTGTGAATCCACCGCGACCGCGCCGCCGTGATAGAGGCGGGTCGGCGTCAGGATCTCGCCGCGCAGCAGCTTGTCGGCGCCACCCGCGGTGACGACGCAGGTCCCGGTGATCACCGGAGGCAGCACCTCGCAGGTGATCTCCTCGAACGGCGGTGCATCGGGCTCGACCACCGGCGCGTCGGGCGTGGCGGGGTTGTCGTCACAGCCGCTACAGCCAGCGGCACCAACGGACAGGACGATCGCTACAACAAGCAGGCACTGGCGCATGGAGGGCGGCGACCCTAGCACCGCGCCCCCGGAAGCTCGACGGAAAACGATGTGAGCCGGGTCTCAGTCCACGGGCTGCTCGAGGGAGTCGGCCACGAAGCCCATGACCTCCTCGAGCATCTGGCCGAAGTCGGTATAGAACTGCTGGTCGAGCGCGTTGTCGCGCGCGTCGAACATCAGGACGGGGTACTCGCCCTCCGACGTCTCGCGGCTGACGTCGAGGCAGAACCACTCCTGGGACTGGGCACCGAGCCCGACCACGACGAGGTGGTCGGCGAGCTTGCGCTCGACCCGGGCCTCGAGCGTCCGCGTGACGACATCGGAGCTGCCCACGAAGTCGTGGACGATCCCGAGGTGGGGCGGGATCGCGATGCCGCCGAACGTCCGGAGGAACGTTCGGTACGAGGGAGGAAAGGTCACGCCGAGGGCTTCCTCGGCAGCGGTGATCGCGGACTCCGACACCGGCCCCGCGATCTGGCACGTGTTCTCGTGCTCACTGAGGCGGCGGCGAACGCGTTCGACGAGCTCGATGGTTTCGGACGTCATGGCGTGCGCTCATGAGTATGCACGGGAGCACTCACAAAGCGTTGTCATGAAATCGTCGCTCGATCGCGCGCTTCGATCGCGGCGCCACGCTGTTGACTTTCAGCCGAGGCGAGGCATCGCCGGAGGAAACGTCAGCGCATCGACCACGGCGAGCTCCATGTCCGTGTCCGTGATCTGAAACGCCGCCTGCATGACACCGATGAACGGGATCACGCGCCAGCTCGGCACCGTCGCCGGGATCTCCGCGACGAGCGTGTACACGACGAACCAGTAGCGATCGACCGGATCCGGAAGCGTCTGCGCGACGCGCGACAGCTCGCTGAACACTTGCGCGTCGGGCGCACGCGGGCGGCGAAACGACCGGTAGAGCTCGCTGTCGAGCTCCTCCTTCGAGAGCTGGAGATCCGGGATCGCGAAGAACAAGTCGCGGACCTTGAACCGTTGATCGTCGTTCGCCTGCCCGCGCGCCAGCGCCCGCAGCGCAAACACCTCGCACGCAAGCGGGATCAGATTCTTGATCCGCAAGTAGCGATCCTCGAGGTACGGCGCGAGCTGGCCGGAGCGCGCGAAGTTGAGGATCTGGCCCGACTCGAGAGGGCTGATCCGCAGCGCGATCCGCAGCGCCTCGAGAAAGCTGAGCTCTCCCGCGTGCAGGTGCTCGTCGGCGGCGGCGACCTCCGAGGCCATGCCATAGGC
>JACCQV010000199.1 GCA_013813945.1 Deltaproteobacteria bacterium
CAGCGTCTGGAAATGGAACATCGACCCGGTATCGGCCGGTGGCTCGGCCGGTTGCCTCGGAGTCGCCTACGCAGACGCCTACGCCTACGCCTACGAGGTCAACACAAGCGATCCCTGGGGTTAGGCCTTTAGCTTGGCCTTGCTCGCTCCAGGAGGTGCCGGCTTTGCCGCCGGTAACCCGAGGTCCTTGACCTTCGCCCCGCCGCGGCTCTTGGCACGGGCACCGATGAAGCCGAACACCGCGCCGGTGAGGCCACCGATCAGGTGGGCCATGCGTGACACGTTGTCGTCGCTGGCGACCGCGCGATAGATCTCACCGCCGAGGTAGAGCACCGCGATCGCGATGAATGTCAGTGGGATCTCGCCCTGCCGGATGTTCGCCGTCGATGCGAGCAGGATCATCATGAACACGACGCCGCTGGCGCCGAGGAGAAAGTTCGAAGAGAACGCGAGGTTGATCAGGCCCGTCACCAGCGCGGTGATCAGGATCATGATCAGCAGTGACATCGAGCCGTGCCGCTCCTCGAGGATGGGACCGAGGAGCAGGATCAGCATGAAGTTGCCGAGCAGGTGCTCCCAGCTTGCATGACCCAGGATGTGCGTGACCAGGCCGAGGTAGCTGCTGGTGTCGATGATCTGGGGGTGCGCTGCGAAGTAGTGGAGGCGCGTGTCCTTGGGAAACACGAACACGATCGCCGCAAGGATCGCGAAGGTCAGAACGACGGGCGCGTTGTACGTGATCCGTAGCTTGGCCACCTGTGAAGGCTAGCACGCACTCGTGGTGAATCCCCTCTCTAGTAGAGAGGCCACTCGACGGGACGCAGCAGCACACGATGGTCTTCGTACTCGTAGCGGTGCGGCGGCACGTACGTATGGTCCTGGGCGGTCAGCTCGACAACGGGCATCAGCTCGACATCGGGATACTGCTTCGGGCGCGCCACCTCCACGCTGCAACCTGCCTCGCGCACGATCTTCTCCGACGTCGATCCGAGAACGAGGCGCTCGATCCCGGTCAGCCCGTGGCTCCCGACGATGATCAGATCCGCGCCGACCTCGCCCGCGATGGCGAGGATCTCCTCGACCGGCTTGCCGATCCGCGCGTGGACGAAGAAGTTGATCCGGCTCGTCACGTCGGCCTGCTCGAGCTCCTGCTGGATTGCGAGTGCGAGAGCTTCCTGGATGCGCGCCGCGTACATGGTATCGACCCCGTCGTAGACGGGGATGCTCGGGATCGGCGCCCCGGAGCTCACGACGCAGACCACGTGCAGCACGTGGTGCGGAGCACGAGCCGCAAGGCTCACCGCACGGTGGAGTGCTGCACGTCCGGTATGGCTGAAGTCGTAGCCGACGACTACCGGGCTGTGACGAGTGGTCATGCGCGTACGACGAGCAACGACCGTGCCACGGCCGAGAATCGATCCAAGCGTGCGCCGCCGCCCCGATCGGGCGGTGTCGCTCGCGCTTGCAGTCGTTCGAAGCCCAGGTAATGGTTCGCTCATGGCAACCGTAGAGATCACCGCCGACAACTTCCAGCAAACCATCGAGAAGGGCGGCATCGTCCTTCTCGATTTCTGGGCCGAATGGTGCGGCCCATGCCGCGCGTTCGCGCCGGTCTTCGAGAAGGCGTCGGAGAAGTACGGTGAGGTCACGTTCGGAAAGATTGATACCGAGGCACAGCAGGAGCTCGCCGGTGCTGCGAACATCTCTGCGATCCCGACGCTGATGCTGTTCCGCGATGGCGTGCTGCTGTTCCGCGAGTCCGGCGCGCTGCCACCGGCCGCACTCGACGAGCTCGTCGCGCAGGCGCAGAAGCTCGACATGGCGAAGGTCAAGGAAGAGATGGCGAGCCAGGTCCACGAGCACGGACCGGGCTGCAATCACGACCACGGCGACGGGCACGATCATGGCCACGACCACCAGGATCACGCGGCGCCGGTCGGCGAGCACAAGCACGGTCCCGGCTGCAAACACGACCACTGATCACGACACGGCGAAGCGTTCAGTCGATCAGGACGAGCTGCGCCGGCGCGGACCACTGCGCCAGGTAGCGCTTCAGGCGCAGCTTTTTTTGCGTCGAGCCTGAGGTCATGTAGCGGACCTGCCCGTAGATCGGCCGCTCGGGCCACGCGCGATCGAACAGGCCGAGCGTCCAGCAGATGCCGCTATTCGAGTTCGGATCGCGGCCGTCGAGCGCGTACTTGTTGTTCAGCTCGAGCAACGTGGTCAGCGAGCGCCTGGGTGAAGGCGACCATTCGAGGATCTTCTTCCCCCACAGCATGCGCAGATAGTTGTGGATCCGGCCTTCGCCGACGAGCTGGCGCTGCGCCGCGTTCCAGACCGGATCGCCGGTCTGCGCGGACTCGAGCTCCGCCAGCGTGTACTGCTCCGGCCGCGGGTCGGACGCGTGCGCGATCAGCGTTCGCTTCGCCCAGTCCGGCAGCGAGGACCATGTGCCGTGATCCTTGCGATGAAAGCAGAACCCATACCCGAGCTCGCGCCAGGTGACGAGCTCGTCGAGAAATGACTCCGCGCCACGCGGCAGCCCCCACCAGCCCTCGCGGGATCCGGTCACGTGTGCGTCGGCGAGCCGCGAGGGATCCCAGTCGGAGTCGGCCCACACGCGCCGCGCGGCGCCGTGCGCGCTGATGTGCCCGAAGTGGAGATACGGCGAGAGCCCGCTCGCAGCGTCGTCATCGGGATGATTGTGACCATCCCCGTACCGCTCGAGCTTGCGGGCGATGAAGTCATCGAGCACATGGCCCGCAGCGACGGAACCGCCGCGGATGTGAGAGGGCGAGACGCGATGATCGATCGGCAACGCAGCGAGCGCATCGACACTGCCCGTGAGGAGCGAGGCGGTCGGTGTCGGCCAGCGCCGGACCACGGCCTCAGGAAGCTCGGCGAACCGCACACCGCGCGGGAGCTTTGCGAGAGGCGTCGGGTCGGGCATCGCGGACAGCTGACCGGGAAGCGTCTTCTGGAGGTGGCGGCGGAACGCTGCAGCCGTCGGGTATGCGCGGTCGGCCGCGCGCAACGGCAGCAGGCCATTCCCGTCCACCTGCTCCATCCGAACGGAGAGCTTCGCTGCGGCGGCCGCGACCATCTGCGGCAAGGAGAAGCCTGGCTGCTCGTCGGTGACGACGAGACAGGCGCGCTTCGCGAGGGCTTCGAGCAGCCCCGAGCCGTGACCGACCTCGGGCTCGACGTACGGGTAATACGTGACGCCGGAAGCGCGAAACGCCGCCGCGTTGTCCGCCATCCCCTGCAGCACGAACGCGTGGAACCGATCGCTCGCCCAGCGATAGCCGGCGCGCAGCGGTTCGAGCACGAGGAGTGGACGTTCTAGCTCGCGCGCGCGTGCGATCGCGTGGTCGAGCGCGAAGCTATGCGTGGTCCGCCGCGCAGCGATCATCCAGTACAGGACGTACGCGCCACGCGTCGAGACCGGCGCCGGATTGACGATCGTCAGCCGAGACACCCG
>JACCQV010000214.1 GCA_013813945.1 Deltaproteobacteria bacterium
GGCGCCACATCGACTGACCGGGCTGCCGCGAACCGAGTGGCTCGTTCACGATCGCGGCAATCACCCCGCCGATGAGGACCGGCACGATGCGCAGGATCAACCAGCCGTCGCGATGGAGGCCGCCGAACAGCAACGCCATCAGCAGCGGCAGCCAGATCGCCGGGTTTGGGATCATGCCACGCACCGCGAGCTGCGGCGCCTCGATGAAGTAGAACGCGTAGTAGATCGCCTGGATCCCGACGAAGCCGCCAGCGATCGCGAACATCACGTGACGCGCGTCGAACGGAATCCGTCGCTTCGTCATGTGCCACAGCGGCGCGATCGATCGTTCGCCGTCCTCGACGGCCATCATGAACAGCGAGAGCGCGCCGATCGTGCACGCGACCATCGGCATGTCGGGCATCGCGTTGCGCGCGATCATGCAGAAGATCGGCGTCGATCCGACGACGAGTAACCCGAGCCACGCCATGCGTCGGCTGATCAGCCGCGCGAGCATCCACCACATCAGCGTCAGCCCGGCGATCGCGCACAGGATGAACGGCAGACGGATGCCGACCATCACCATCGGGCTGTCGGCCATCTCGCCGGAGTAGCCGCCGTCCGCGCCGATGCCGACGGCGCGCATGCCGGCCGCCATCAACCAGAACTGCAGCACCGGCTTGCTGCGGAACCCTTCACCGTCCTGGGGCCACTCGGTGTGCACCCAGTCGTTGTTCTGCAGCATCATCCGCGCGACTTCGCCGTAGTGCGTCTCCCATGGATCGACGAGCGAGTAGCGCGAGATCCCCGGGACGAGGACGAGCAGCGAGATCACGATCACGAGTGCGAGCTCGAGACCAAGCGATCGGCGTCGCGGAGAGACGACATCCGCCGTGGCGAGGTCGGGGGACCCGGACGACGACATCGCCGGCGAACCTAGCACGGGGACAAGCGATGATAAGGTCCTGCTCGGTGTCGCGCTTTCCCGACGTCTCGACCGCCGGCGCGGCCGTGCCCGCCTCGATCTTCGCCCAGCTGCGCGAACACCTGGCGCAGTTTCCGGGCGACGTCATCCCGCTGCAGATCGGCGACACGCACCTGTCTCCGCCGTCGCGACTCGACGAGATCGCGTGGGCCGAGCTCGCCGGCGGTGACCTCTATGCCTACGGTGCGGCGGGCGGCTGGGACCCACTCGTCGATGCGATCGCGGAGAAGGCCGCGACCAAGAACCGGATCGGCGTCACGACCTCGGGAGTCCAGGTCACGGTGGGGGCCACGCATGCGCTGGCGTGCGCGGTCCAGGCGCTGTGCGATCCGGGCGACGAGCTGATCCTGCTCACGCCGCACTGGCCCCTGATCCGCGGGATCGCGCTCGGCTTCGGGGTGGTCCCGATCGAGGTCCGGTACACCGACTCGCTCGAGGCGGCGATCACGCCACGGACGGCTGCGATCTATCTCGCGACCCCGAATAATCCCGATGGCGCGATGCTCGGAGTGCGGGAGCTCGAGGCGATCGCGGACGTCGCGATGCGCCGGAATCTCTGGCTGCTCTCCGACGAGGTCTACGAGGACTACGGCTACGATGCGCAGCACACCTCGATTGCCTCGCTCCCCGCTGCTGCCGAGCGTACAGTCACGGTGTTCTCGTTCGCAAAGAGCTATGCACAGGCGGGGCTCCGCGTCGGCTATGCGCTCGGTCCCGACGCGGTCATCTCGACGATGCGCAAGCTCGTGAATCACAGCGTGTACAACGTGCCGGTCCCGATGCAGCGCGGTGCACATGGAGCGCTCCGCGGCGGCGCCGCATTCCTGGCGCACGCACGAGAGAGCTATCGCCTCGCCCGCGATCGAGCGCGCGCGCGGCTCCTCGCGCCGGCAGACCTACCCGCGGGCGGTGCGTACCTGTGGGTCGATTTTCGCCGGTGGTGCGGAGACGACTGCTTGCCGATCCTCGAGAAGTGCGCGGCCTCCGGTGTGCTCCTCGCGCCCGGGAACGCGTTCGGTGCCGCGTGCGCGGGCTGGGCCCGGCTGTGCTTCACCGGCGTCCAGCCGGCTCGTCTCGACGAGGGCATCGATCGGATCAACGCGGTCGTGGAGAAGCTGTGATCACCCGCGCTGTCGCCGAGGCCGTGTTCCAGGACGCGATCACCGCGTGTGATCCGGCGGAGCGCGTGCGCGAGGCGCTCGTGGATCCGACCCTGGCGACACGGCTCGACGGTCGGCGGCGCTACGGCATCGCGATCGGCAAGGCAGCCCTCGCGATGGCGCGCGGTGCAGGTCCGGTGGAGCAGGGCATCGCGATCGTACCGGGCGGGCACCGCGACGATGTCTCCGGGCCTGTCCTCGATCCGTCGCTTCCGGCGGGGTGGCAGCGGCTCGACGGTCCGCACCCGGAGATCGACGGACGCAGCCGGGCAGCGCTCGAGCTCGCATGGTTTATCTCCGAGAGCTCCGCGCACCGAGGCGACGTCGTGCTCGCGCTGATCTCCGGCGGCGCATCGTCGCTCGTCGAGGCGACCCGCGGCAACGTGACCTTTGCCGAGCTCCGCGCGATCTCTCGCGCAGTGATGGCGGCGGGAGCGCCGATCGCGGAGCTCAACACCGTCCGCGCTGCATTGTCGTTCGCGAAGGCCGGCGGACTCGTGATCGATTCGCCGGCGACGGTGATCACGCTCGCGGTGAGCGACGTCATCGGCGACGAGCTGATGGTGATCGGATCGGGACCCACGGTCGGACCGTGGCTGGACGCACCCGGTGAGCTCGTGGATATCGGCGCCGCCGATCATGCGCGCCGCAGCAGCGCCGCAGAGATCATCGGGCGCTACGGCCTCTCGATGCCGCGGTCCGTCGCAGCCGTGCTGAGCGGACCACCCGAGGAGCTGCGGATCGCACGCGAGGACGTGGCACGCGTGATCGCGCCGATGAATTCGTTCTCGCGGGCCGCGGCGACTGCGCTCGCCGAGCGCGGCATCGATGCTCATCGGATCGTGGCACCCGTGGCGGGCGACGTTCGAGCCGCAGCGACGCGTCTGGCCGCCCACGATCATCCAATCGTCGCGTGGGGAGAACCGACGCTCAAGCTGCCTCGTGACCCCGGTGAAGGCGGGCGCGCGCAGCAGCTCGCACTCGAGCTTGCGCGGCTCCTCTCCCGCACCGGGCGTGCCGCGTTGGTGGTCGGCAGCGACGGCGTGGATGGTCCTCCGCCGAACGAGCGGCAAGTGCCCGCGGGTGCATTCGTCGACGGCACGACCTGGGACGCGATCATCGCGGCGGGGATCGATCCGATGGCCGCGCTCGAGCGTTGTGACGCGGGCAGCGCGCTCGCGGCAGTCGGAGCACTCGTCGTCACGGGCCCCACGGGCATCAACCACGCCGACCTCGTGATCCTCGGCTGAGTTACGATGCGCTCATGACGGAGCGCTGGCTCGCGATCGCACCTGCCGTTTTCGCATTCGCCTGTGCGAAGCCGCCCGTGACCGCGCCCGCGGCGAGCCCCGTAGCGATCTCGAATGCCCCGACACCCGTGGTCGCGCCGGTGGTGTCGAGCTGTCCCGACAGCCTCGGCTGGCTCGGCCGCACCGTGCAGCTGCGCTACACCGAGATCGCGCACGGTCACTTCGGGTACTCGGAGCTGCACGCCGACTTTCATCGCCGGTCGGACGCGGACACGTTCACCGGCGTCGTGACGATGACGTATCGCGAGCGTCCCGACAGCGTGCCGCGCGCGATGACCCACGCGCTGACGCTCGCGCACTCCGAGGTCACCCAGCTCCTGACCACGATGCGGGACGGCATTCGCACCCCGCCGGCCCCACGCGGCAACGGAGTGATCATGGTCGACTCCAGCAGGTCGGCGGTGATCTCGCTCGATGTACTGGCCGCCGATCGTGGGCCAGACCTCCACGTCCAGTTCTTCGTCGATGCGGGACAGTCCGAGCCGCACCGCTGGGCGATCCGCGGCTGCGAGACCGATCCGCCGCTCGCGGCGCAACGCGCGGTGCACGACGCCGCCGCTGCGTTCGCGAGCCGGCTCGATCGCGATGCGACGATCCAGCGCCTGATGACGCCCTAGCGCCTTGACGCGTGGGGATCGCCGGGCTCACATCCGATCCTTGGCTACCTGGACCACGCTCGCTGTCCTCGACTGGACGACGCAGCGCTTCGCCGAGGCGGAGATCAGCTCGGCGCGCCTCGAGGCGCAGCTGCTGCTCGCGCATGTCCTGCAGTGCACCCGGATGCAGCTCTATACGGGCTTCGATAAGCCGCTCGGCGAGGCCGAACTCGCCGCGTATCGCGGCCTGATCAAGCGCCGCCTCGCAGGGGAGCCGGTCGCGTACCTCCTCGGCGAGCACGAGTTCTGGGGACTGCCCCTTCACGTCGACTCGAACGTCCTCATCCCGCGCCCCGACAGCGAGACCGTGGTCGAGGTCGCGCGCGATACGCTCCCCGACCGTAGTGCCGCGTGCTCGGTCCTCGATCTGTGCACGGGGTCCGGTGCGATCGCGCTCGCACTGGCGAAGGAGCTCCCGGCCGCGCGGGTGATCGCGACCGAGCTGTCATCCGAGGCCGCAGCGATCGCTCGCAAGAACGCCGAGCGCAACGGTCTCGCGGACCGCGTCGACGTTCGGATCGGAGACCTGTTCGCGCCGGTCGCGGGCGAGCGATTCGATCTCATCGTCGCCAACCCTCCGTACATCGCGACGGCCGTGATCGCCACGCTGTCCGCCGAGGTTCATCGCGAACCGCGGCTCGCCCTCGATGGCGGCCCGGATGGTCTCGCGTTCTACGATCGGATCTGCGCGGAGGCAGCCGCCCATCTGTTGCCCGGCGCTGCGATCGTGCTCGAGCACGGCTTCGATCAGGCCGACGCTGTCGGCGCCCGGCTCGCCGCGGCGGGCTTCGAGCAGATCACACTGACTCGTGATCTCGGCAAGAACCCACGCGTGACCTCGGCACGTCGCGCCTAGGAGTGCTTCGTGTACGATGCGCGCGTGCGCTGGCTCGTGATCGCTTGCGGACTCCTCGCGGGCGCACGCCTCGCCTGGGCGCAGCCGGCTCCGGTAC
>JACCQV010000249.1 GCA_013813945.1 Deltaproteobacteria bacterium
ACAGCTCCTCGCGCGCGGCGACGATCGACGCGACCTTCGCGAGACTGCCGTCCTTGCTGCACAGCACGCGACCCTCGGCGAGAGCGGCATCGATGACCACGTCGGCATCGAGCTGCGAGCGGAGCAGGGTTCGTGTGCCATCGCGGCGGGCCGAGAGCAGGCCGACCTCACGCAGCGGCTGGGACTTCTTCGTGATCTGCGGCTGACTCTCGCCGAGCAACGATGCGAGCTCGCCGACGGTCAGCTCTTCCTCCGCGCACAACGCGAGCAGGCGTAGCCGGTCCTCGTCTCCGAGGAGACGGAACAGATCCGCGCGTGGGCCCGCCATCACGACTCTATATATTCCATCATGCGCATGGATGCAATAGGTAAAGAATCCCCGTAGGTGTGTGTAGTTGACGGGGTTTGACTCAGAGACCTACGCCCCCTACCATCGAAGGTGACAGCGATGTCCACGGGTTCGGGCGGCAAGCCAGGTGGTAGCCAGCCGGGGCGGCCTGCAGCCGATACCCCGGAGCGGCTCGTGGTTCGTTCGGACGCGGACACCGCGGTCGCGATGGCTCAGAAGAAGAGCGATCTCGGGATGGAAGAGACGGGCATCGATCCGGATACCGGGCCGGTCCGCAGGTCGGGTAGTGACTCCCATGTGACCTCGTCCGGAGGATCGGGCGCGTCCGCGATGCCCGAGGTGATCGGGACGACGCTGTCGGGGCGCTATCTCGTCACGCGCAAGATCGGGCAGGGCGGCATGGGCGCGGTCTACGAGGCCACGCACACGATCATCAACAAGCGCGTCGCCGTGAAGGTCCTGCTCGAGAAGTACGCGCAGCGTGAAGCCCTCGTGAAGCGGCTCAAGCAGGAAGCGCAGCTCGCGTCGTCGGTCGACAACGAGCACATCATCTCGGTCACCGACTTCGGGACCACCGAGGACGGCCGCACGTTCGTGGTGATGGAGTACCTCGACGGCGAGTCGCTCGCGGAGTGTCTGACGCGGGAGACCCAGCTCAGCGAGCAGCGGATCCTGCGGATCGTCTCGCAGGCAGCTTCGGCGCTAGCCGCTGCCCACGCGAAGGGCATCGTTCACCGCGACATCAAGCCCGAGAACCTGTTCATCCTGCGGCGCAAGGACGCCGACTTCGTCAAGGTCGTCGACTTCGGCATCTCCAAGTCGCTGCGCGCCAGCGGCGAGGAAGAAGAGACCACGCGCCTGACCCAGACGGGCATGGTGCTCGGAACACCGCTCTACATGTCACCCGAGCAGGCACGCGGCGACGACGAGCTCGATCATCGCGTCGACGTCTATGCCCTCGGCGTGATCATGTACGAGGCCTCCACGGGCCGCGTGCCGTTCATCGGCAACAACTACCTCAGCGTGATCTCGCAGGTCCTCAACGAGGAGCCCAAGGCACTCCGCGAGCTCCGGCCCGAGCTCTCCGAGGAGTTCGAGGCGGTCGTCTTGAAGGCGATGTCCAAGGACGTCAACGATCGCTACGCGAGCGCCAACGACATGCTCGCCGACGTGAATCTCTTGCTCGAGGATCCGACGCACTCGACCGAGCGCGCGAAGATCACGGGTCCACGCCGGCGGATCAAGAAAGGCGTCCAGCCCTCGTCCTCGCGCTACGCGGTGTGGATCGGTGGCATCGCGGTGGTCGTCGCCGCGGTGATCTTCAGCGTCACCCAGCTCGTCGGCTCGACGAAGAACAAGCCGACCGAGCCCGTCGCGGGCGGTTCGGGCAGCGCGATCGTGGTGGCGGCTTCCGTGCCCGACGCGGGTGTGAAGGCGGCGGTCGTCGAGACGCCGTCGCCCGAGACCAAGTTCATCACCATCACGATCCAGACGATCCCGAAGGGTGCGACGATCTTCCTCGACGGCCTCGAGAAGGGCGACCCGACCCCGACTGCGATCCGCGTCGTCCGGAAGGAGAAGGACATCGTCGGGTTCGCACGGCTCGCCGGCTACAACGATTACGAGTTCAAGCTGAACCCGATGGAGCACGACGAGAAGGACGTGCTCAGGCTCAAGCTCGTGAAGCCACCGAAGGGCACGCCGGTGAAGACGGTCAAGCCATCAACGGAAAGCACACCGCAAGGATCCCAGGACACGATCCGCCAGCGCACGAGTGGCGAAATCAGTGGAGATCCCTTCCAGGGCAGCGGTACCGTCCCGAAGAAGTGAGAGCAGGGCTCGCGATCCTGGTGGTGATCGTCCTGTCCGCGCATGCACGCGCGGAGACGGGCGGCGGCTTCATCGGAGGTCGCGCGGCACCGATCCTCGAGATCGATGATTGCCGGCAAGCCGACCCGACGCTGACGCCCGATCAGCTGCGTGCGCGAGGGTCGGAGCACTACCAGCGCGGCGGCACGCTGTACATCCAGGGCGATTACGCCGGCGCGATCGACGAGTTCGTCGCGGCCTACTGCCTGATCCCGTTCTATACGATCCTCAAGGACATCGGTCAGGCGTACGAGCGGCGCCTCGAGTACGAGCTCGCGATCGGGTACCTCAAGCGGTACGTCTCGGCGGTTCCGGCCGACGCAAAGGCCGCGAACCAGTGCGCGACCGATCCGCAGGAGGACAAGGCGAACGTCCTGCGCCGGATCTCGGTGCTCGGGAACCTCACAGCCAAGGTC
>JACCQV010000279.1 GCA_013813945.1 Deltaproteobacteria bacterium
GAGGAGCTCGCGGCCCTGCGCAAGGCATGTGCGATCACGAGCGAGGCGCATGTTGCCGCGATGAAGCTCGGCCGCCCCGGCGTGTTCGAGCACGAGGTCGAGGCGCTGATCAATTACGCGTTCCGCCGCGCAGGCGGCGCTGGCCCCGGCTACGCGACGATCGTCGGTGCCGGCGAGAACGCGACGATCCTGCACTACATCGAGAACACGTGCGCGATCGCCGATGGTGACCTCGTGCTCGTCGATGCGGGTTGCGAGTACGGGCACTACACATCGGACATCACACGCACGTGGCCGGCGAACGGACGATTCACGCCGGCGCAGCGCAAGGTCTACGAGATCGTTCTCGCGACGCAGAAGTCCGCCGTGGCGATGGCGAAGCCCGGTGCGACGATCGACCAGCTCCACGACCACTGCGTTCGCTCGCTGACGCAGGGCATGATCGATCTGGGTCTGCTGAGCGGCACCGTCGACGAGCGGATCGCAGACAACACGTACCGGAAGTTCTACATGCACGGGACGTCGCACTGGCTCGGCCTCGACGTCCACGATGTCGGCGCGTACACCCGGGATGGCAAGGCGCGGCCCCTGGAGCCCGGCATGGTGATCACCGTGGAGCCCGGGCTCTACGTCGCCCGCGACGCTCCGGACGTGCCGGCCGAGCTTCGCGGGATCGGCATCCGGATCGAGGATGATGTCGTGATCACCGAGACCGGCAACGAGGTCCTGACCTCGGCGTGTCCCAAGGAGATCCAGGACATCGAACGCGCCTGCGGTGGCTAGCGCTCTGGCCGTGGGGGCGAAGGCTCCGACCGCCTGAAAGGGTCCCCACTCGCCCCTGCTAACTACGCGATTGCACATGTTGTGCAGCGACCGGCGACCAGCTCTAACCAACTACAGATACAGGGGAATCATCAACGGGTGCGGCCGGCCCGAGGTGGCACGAAGCGTGGATTTGTTCGTACACCATGCGACTCAGGTCCTTCTCGGTCGGCGCGCTGCTCCTGGTTCCGGCCCTCGCGGCCGCCGAGGTGCGCGCTCTCCGTCCGGCCGGGACCACGGCTGCGGTCGGTGAGTTTGTCGCCGGTCCCGCCACGATCGACGACCTGACCTTCGCCCGCCAGGTGCTGCCCCCGACCGGCACGGGCGACCACACCGCGGCGGTCGCCCAGAGCCGCGTGATCTACCTGAACAAGAACGGCGTCACGCTGTTCCCCGGCGAGAACGACGCACGCACCAACCGCTCCTCGATCGCCACGCAGCAGACGACCATTCCCGCGTGGAACGTCTCGGCGACCACGTGGTCCGCCACCCTCTCGTGCATGCGCGATCTGTTCGCGCCGTTCGATGTCACCGTCGTCGATGCGGATCCGGGCAACGTGCCGCACATCGAGGCCGTGTTCGGCGGCTCGCCAGAGCAGCTCGGCATGGAGCCCAACGTCGGCGGCGTGTCTCCGTTCACGCAGAACTGCGCGATCATCGAGAACTCGATCGTGTTCACGTTCACCTCGGTCATCCCGCAGGACGCCCGCCTCGCGTGCGAGATCATGGCGCAGGAAGTCGCCCACTCCTACGGCCTCGACCACGTGCTCCTCGCGTCCGACCCGATGACGTACCTCGAGTATACCGGCGAGCGCACGTTCAAGAATCAGATGGCGAGCTGCGGTGAGAGCACCGCTCGCCCGTGCGGCATCGGCGGCTCGCAGTGCCGCCCCGCCCAGAACTCCGTCACCCTGCTCACCGAGCGGCTCGGCGCAAAGACCAGCGGTACGCCGATGCCGCCCGTCACCCCCCCCATGGGCGACGGGTCCAACGAGATCACCGGCGGTTGTTCGACCGGCAGCAGCAGCTCGAGCCTCCTGCTCGGCTTCGCGCTCGTCGGGCTCGTCATCCGCCGCCGTCGCCGCTAGGCGGGTCGGGTAACTTCGGCTACAACGCCGCCGTGCTCACCGGCAAGCAGCGACGTCACCTCCGAGCCCTCGGCCACAAGCTCGAGGTGATCGTGCACGTCGGTAAGGGCGGGCTCGACGACGGCGTGGTCGCTGCGGTCAACCAGGCGCTCGAAGATCACGAGCTCGTGAAGCTGAAGATCGGCGAGGCCGCAGGTGTCGATCGCCACGAAGCCGCGGAAGCGCTCGCGGCCAAGACCAAGAGCCAGGTTGCACAGGTGCTCGGCTACACCGTACTGCTGTACCGGCGTCATCCGCAGAAGCCCATCATCGTCCTCCCGAAGCCGGCGAAGATCGACGCGTAGAACGGAACCGACGCCGGCAACACCGGAAACGATCGGGACGCACGCCTGATCGCGGCGTTGCGCCGGCGCCGCCGCGGGGGGATCACCAGCCAATGTTGGCGCCGAGCTCGAACAAGATCGCGTCCGCGAACGATGCGTCGCCTGACTTGATCAGCCGGACAGCGCCCGCGAACTTCGCGTCGTGGCCGGCACCGTAGTAGTTCACGCCGAGCGAGATCTCCTGCTGATCGCGAGCCGTCTTCGCCTTCTGCCGCGGATCGTTGACCCACGCAAACCGCGCGGCCGGCTGCCAGTGCTTGTTCGCCATGTATCCGGCCTGCACGTGGAAACCGACGAGTGAGGTCTCGGCATCGAGCACGCTGTCGCCGTCCTGGTCGGTCATCGCGTAGATGCCACCGGTCGTCGATAGACCCTCCGCCTTGACGATGTAGTCGACCTCGACCTTGTGGTTGGATCGGTCGTCATCGTCGAAGTCGCCCTCGAGCCAGATGCTCGCCGCGACTCCGAACCGCAGCGGACCACCCTCGAGGTCCGCCTCGCTGTAGCCCTTCAGCCCGTTGCGGTTGATGCCGACGCGCCCGATCACGGCCGGCTTGAACTTGCTCGGTACGTTCGTGTTGGTGGTCGTGCCGATCGTTCCCGCACCCGTCGCCGGGTCGACCGTGACCGTGCCTGCCAGCCTCGGCGCCTCGCCCGTTCCGTTGAACACACCGAGGGTCCACTCGAGCTCCGGCGACTTCTCGTAGTTGTTCCGCAGCGCAATGCCGACGTCACGGCCGGCGCCGAATGCTCGATCGGTGATCGCGCGGTCCGTGATCTCGAGGCGTCCACTCGAGTTGATCTGCTGGCGCGAGAACGGCCGCTTCCATTGACCGAAGCGCAGCCAGACGTCCTTCGCGAGCGCGAGATCGAAGTGAACGTCGCGGACGCTGACGACCCCTCTGCCGAAGTCGGTCTGGAACTTGTAGGTCAGCGCCTTGCCGTGGAGGTTGCCATCGAGGACGAGGCGCGCGCGGCGGACCTCGAACTGGTTGCGGTAGTCGACGATGTCATCGTCGGGGTCGGCCGCGTTCGGGGTGGCGCTGCGGGTCAGGTTGTAGAACGGCTGAACGCGGCCGGTGAGCACCAGCGAGTACGTGCCGTCGTCGCTGCGTAAGAAGAAGCCCTTGTCGAAGCCGGCCACGGGTGCGGGAGCCTTCTGAGGCTCCGGCGGAGTCGGAGGCACCGCGGGTGGGGGCGGCGATGGCGCGTCCGCCGGCGGCGCAGGTTGCGCGGTCGCGACCGCGGTGAGGAGGCCCAGCGCGGTCAACCAGGTGGAGATGCATCGCATGCAGCTCAGTTAGCGCGGTGGTCGTGACGGATCCGTGACGCGCTTGCGACACAACGAGCGGTAACAGATCTCCGCCAGACGTTGCCGCGCCTCCCCCGGGCCGTCACACGGCCGTCACCGGCGCTATGCTATGGGTCGAGGCATATGCTCGTACTGGTCATCGAGGACGAGGTCGACCTCGCCACCACCGTCGAGTACAACCTGCGCGCCGACGGCTTCCAGGTCCGGCTCGCGCACACCGGCCGCGCAGGACTCGCGAGTGCGACCGCGGATCCGCTGCCGGATCTGATCGTCCTCGATCTGATGCTCCCGGATCTCTCCGGCACCGAGATCTGCCGGCGCCTCCGCGATCAGGAACGCACGCGCGACATCCCCGTCATCATGTGCACGGCCAAGGGTGAGGAGATCGATCGCGTGGTCGGCTTCGAGGTCGGCGCGGACGACTACGTGGTCAAGCCGTTCAGCGTCCGCGAGCTCGTGCTGCGGATCCGTGCCCTGTTGCGCCGCGTCCATCGCGTCGAAGGCGAGCCATCGCTGATCAAGTTCGGCCGGCTCAAGATCGATCGCGATGCGCACCGTGCGTGGGTCGATGACGCCGAGATCGGCCTGACCGCCCTCGAGTTCCGCCTGCTCCACGCGTTCGTCACCCGGCGTGGCCGCGTGCAGTCACGCGATGCGCTGCTGTCCGATGTCTGGGGCATCGAGGCGGACGTCACGACGCGCACCGTCGACACGCACGTCAAGCGGCTGCGCGAGAAGCTCGGCGAGGCCGGCGTGTACATCGAGACGCTCCGGGGGGTGGGATACCGGTTTCGCGACCAGCCCGACGAGGCGTCGACGTGATCCAGCGCGTGCGCCTGCAGCTCGTTCTGCTGGCCGCCGCGCTGTCGCTGCTCGCCGTCGTGATCTCGCGCTTTGTTATCCACGCCGAGCGGATCGAGCTCAGCTCCACCGGCGAGCTCGTGGTCGTCACGTTGATCGTGTTCGGCATCGCACTCGCAGCCGGCCTGGTCGCGATCGCGCTGGTCCGCCGCCAGCTCCGCGAGCTGGTCGAAGCGACGGTGCAGGTCGCACGCGATCCAGACCTGCGCGTGCCCATCGATGCGAACGCGCCCCGTGACGACGAGATCCGCGAGCTCTCGGAGTGGGTGAACTTCCTGGCGAAGGACGCGACGAAGAGTCACGCGGCACTGGCTCGCGAAAAAGTTCTGCTCTCCGCGGTCGCCGAGGGCCTCAACCAGGGGGTGATCGCGGTCGACGCCGAGCACAAGATCGAGCTGCTCAACGCTGCAGCCCGGCAGATGCTCGGTGTGTCGAGCACGCCGGTGGGCGAGCCGTTGATCGAGTTCATGCGCGTGCCAGCAGCCTTCGAGTTGCTGGAAGCCGACGAAGCTGCCAGCGCGGAGGTCCAGCTGCCGAGCGGTCAGCGGACGTTGATCCGTGTCGCCCGCAAGTGGGGCAGCGAAGGTCGCGTGCTGCTGCTCGAGGACGTCACCACGATGCGCCGGCTCGAGACCGTGCGGCGCGACTTCGTGGCCAACGTCTCGCACGAGCTACGGACACCCGTCGCCGTGATCCGCGCGAACGCCGAGACGCTGCTCGCCGGCGCGAAGGACGATCCGGTGATGGCGCCGAAGCTGATCGACGGCCTGCACCGCAACGCCGAGCGGCTCGCACGCATCCTGGCCGACCTCCTCGACCTCTCGCGTCTCGACGCGGGTCAGTACCGCCTCGAGCTCACGACCGTGCGCGTCAAGGCGCTGACCGAACAGTCACTCACGGCCGTGGAGACGCAGGCGGCGGCCCGCCGGGTAACCCTCACGGTCGACATCCCGGAGGAGCTGACCGTCGAGGCCGATCCCAAGGCACTCGATCAGATCCTCGTGAACCTGATCGACAACGCGATCAAGTACACGCGCGCCGAGGGCCACGTCTGGGTCGCCGCGCGAATCGACGACGAGCACGTGCGGATCGAGATCCGCGACGACGGGCCGGGAATCGCGGACAAGCATCGAGTTCGGCTGTTCGAGCGGTTCTATCGAGCGGATCCGAGCCGCTCCCGTGAGGCGGGCGGCACGGGCCTTGGCCTCTCGATCGTCAAGCACCTCGTCGAGACCATGGACGGCGAAGTTGGCGTCGAGCCGAATACCCCGCAAGGTAGTACCTTCTGGTTACGACTACCGAGGAGCCCGACCCCATGACTGCCCATACCAGCAAGGACTTCGAGCAGGAGCTGCGGACGCTACGCGAGCGGCTCGCCACGATGGGAACCCGGGCGGAAGAACAGATCTCTCTGGCAATGAAGGCGCTCACCGAGCGGGATGACGAGCTCGCGCGCCATGTGATCAAGACGGATCAGGTCATCGATCGCGACGAGAACGATATCGACGAGCTCGCCTTGCAGATCCTCGCGACCCGCCAGCCGGTGGCATCGGACCTGCGGTTCATCACGATGTCCCTCAAGTTCGTCGTCGACGTCGAGCGGATCGGTGACCTCGCCACAGGGATTGCCAAGCGTGCGCTCGAGCTCAACCGGCTCCCGCCCCTCGAATCGAGGGTCGACCTCGTCCGACTTGCGGCGCTCGCGCAGAAGAATCTCCACGCAGCGCTCGATGCGTTCGTCAAGAAAGATGCCGATGCCGCGACCGCGGTGATCGCTGCAGACGTCGAGATCGACAAGCTGAACGCGAGCCTGTTCGCGGAGCTGATCGCGCATGTCGCGACGGATCCCGCCACGGTGACGCGGGTTCTGCCGCTGACCTCGGTGTGTCGGTACCTCGAGCGGATCGGCGACCACACCAAGAATCTCGCAGAAGAGGTCGTGTACATGGTCCGGGCGACCGATGTCCGCCACCGCAACATCCCGATCCCCCCCAACTAGCGATCCCGCGAACGGCCCTCGGGGAGGTGGATCAGGCCGGCAGATCCCGGTCAGTCACCGTCCCGTCACAGACGAGCCGCTGGCACGTCACCGACGTTTCCTACGGTGTCGGCATGAACAAGCTCCTGATCGCCGTGGCTCTGCTCGGCGCATGCGGCAAGAAGGAAGAAGGCAGCTCCGGCAAGGGCGGCGGCAAACCCGCGAGCGGGGGTGCAGTGACGCTCAACGCGAGTGGCGCGACGTTCCAGCAGCCGTTCCAGGAGGTCGCGATCGAGGCGTTCACGAAGGCGAACGCCGGGATCAAGATCAACTACGGCGCGGGCGGCTCGGGCAAGGGACGCCAGGACTTCGCGGATCAGGTCGTCGACTTCGCGTGCAGCGATGCGCCGTACAAGGAAGCGGACGTCGGCAAGGTCAAGGGCGGCGAGTTCTTCTATATTCCGAACGTCCTCGGACCGATCACGGTCAGCTACAACGTGCCGGGAGTCGACAAGCTGCAGCTCTCGCCCGACGTGCTCGCGAAGATCTTCGGGCGCGAGATGAAGAAGTGGAACGACCCGGCGATCGCCGCCGACAACGCCGGCGTGACCCTTCCCGATCTGGACATCGTCGTCGCGCGCCGCTCCGACGGCTCGGGTACGACCGAGAACTTCACCAAGTACCTGACCCTCGCCGCGCCTGACGCATGGAAGCTCAAGAGCGGGTCGACGGTCGAGTGGCCGGCCGACACCCAGGCTGGTAACGGCAACAGTGGCGTCGCGCAGATCGTCAAGTCGACCAAGGGCGCCATCGGCTACGTCGACCTGTCCGACGCCAAGGCCTCGGGCCTGAAGTACGCGGCGCTCAAGAATGCGTCTGGCGCCTACGTCGACCCTTCCGTCGCAGCGGCCACCGCCGCTGGCGAGGGCATCGAGATCAAGGACAACCTCATCTTCAGCGCGCTCAACTCCAAGGCGCCCACCGCGTATCCGATCACGGCGCAGAGCTGGTGCCTGATCTACGCGAAGCAGACCGACAAGGCGAAGGGCACGGCCGCCGTCGCGTACTTCAAGTACATGCTGACCGACGGGCAGAGCCTGCTCGGCGAGATCGACTTCGCGCCGATCCCGAAGGTCCTCCAGGACAAGGCACTCGCCCAGCTCGCCAAGGTGCAGGTGCCCTAGCCATGTTGCTCGACCTCCGAGGCCGCTCTGCTCACGGTGACCGCGCGTTCCGCTGGATCGCGATCGGTGCCGGTGCGCTCGTGCTGCTGATCCTCGGGATGGTCGCGCTCGTGATGGTCGATCGCGCACGGCCCGTGCTCGGCGAGATGGGGCTCTCGTTCTTCTCCTCGAAGCGGTGGTCCTCCGCCGATGGGATGTACGGCGCGCTCCCGTTCCTGTGGGGCACGCTGTTCACCGCGGCGATCGCGGTCGCCATCGCGGTGCCGGTCAGCCTCGGCGTCGCGCTGTTCGTGACCCAGGTCGCGCCGCGCTGGCTGAAGAAGCCGATGGTCTACGTGATCGATCTGCTCGCCGTCGTGCCGTCGGTCGTGTTCGGTCTGTGGGGCGTGCTCGTGCTGTCCCAGCACTTCGGCCTCGGGCGCTCGTTCCTGACCGCCGGCATCATCCTCGGCATCATGATCACGCCGATCATCACGTCGCTGTCCCGCGAGGTGATCGAGACGACGCCGCCGTCGGAGAAGGAAGCCGCGCTGGCACTCGGTGCCACGCGATGGGAGATGATCCGCGCCTCGGTGCTCCCGCACAGCAAGGGTGGGCTTGTCGGCGCCGTGATGCTCGGCCTCGGCCGCGCGATGGGCGAGACGATCGCCGCGGCCCTGGTGATCGGCTCTGCGCTCGGCCAGGTCACGGTCAACCCGTTTGCCTCGGGCAACTCGATGCCTGCCGTGATCGCGAACGAGTGGGGTGAGGCCGACGACATGCACAAGTCGGCGCTGATCGCCCTCGCGGTCACGCTGTTCGTGATCACCATCGCGGTCAACCTGATCGCGACCGCGATCGTGCAGCGCTCGATGCGCCACAGCCGGGGGAAGTCGACATGATCGTCGGACCGCTGCTCGATCTGCGAGGCAAGCCGAGCTGGCGTGGAGCGCGCAACATCGCGATGCAGGTGATCATGGGGCTCGCGGTCATCGCGATCTTGATCCCGCTCGTCGCCGTGGTGTGGTCCGTGGTCTCGCGCGGCGCGGGGGTCGTGCTGCATGCCTTCCCGGAGTTCTTCACGGCCGAGATCCCGGTAGTCTCGCGGCGTGCCGGTCCCGGCATGGGTCCCGCGATCCTCGGGACGCTGCTCGTCACCGGTGGAGCGACGCTGATCGCAGTTCCGCTCGGCATCCTCGGTGCCGTCTACCTGCACGAGTACGGTGGAACCTCCGCATTCGCGAAGCTCGTGCGGTTCCTCGCCACCGTGATGACGGGCGTGCCCTCGATCGTCATGGGCCTGTTCGTCTACCTGACGTGGACGATGCGGTTCGGCTACTCGGCATTCGGCGGAGCGCTCGCCCTCGCCTGCCTGATGCTCCCGGTCGTGATCGGCTCGACGGAGCAGATGCTCCGCCTCGTTCCAGCGAACCTGCGCGAGGCGGCGTACGCGCTCGGCGCATCGAAGAGCCGGACGATCCTGACGATCGTGTTGCCGGCAGCCCTGCCCGGCATCGTCTCCGGCTCACTGCTCGCGATCGCGCGCGCCGCGGGCGAGACCGCGCCACTGCTGTTCGCGCTCGGGGCAGCCACGGCGTACAACCCGAACCTGTTTGCCGGCGCGAACACGGCGCTGTCGCTCCAGATCTTCGGCAATGCCACGTCCTCGTTCGTGGCAGCTCAGGATCGCGCGTGGGGCGCTGCGCTGACCCTGATGCTCCTGGCGTTTCTGATCACATTGACTGCGCGGTTGCTGTTCACAAGGAGATCGTGATGATCATCGAGTCCGCCACCGAGTCGGTCAAAGCTCTCCGTCCCATGCAACGCCGCGCCGCACCACCGCTCGAAGAGACCGCCGTCGTGTTCGACGCCGAGAGTGTCGAGGTCTTCTACGGCTCGTTCCGCGCAGTCCGCGGCGTGACGATGAAGATCTACAAGAACCAGATCACCGCATTCATCGGGCCGTCCGGTTGCGGCAAGACCACGATGCTGCGCGCGTTCAACCGGATGCACGACGTGATTCCCGGCGCGCGCGTCGCCGGCAAGCTCTACTACCACGGCGTCGATCTCTACGGTCCCGACGTCTCCGCGACCGAGGTCCGCCGGCGCATCGGCATGGTGTTCCAGAAGCCGAACCCGTTCCCGAAGAGCATCTACGACAACATCGCGTTCGGCCCGCGCGTCAACGGCGTCAAGAACACCTCCGAGCTCGATGCGGTCGTCGAGAAGTCGCTGCGCTCCGCGGCGCTGTGGGACGAGGTCAAGGATCGCCTCCGCCACTCCGCGCTCGGACTCTCCGGCGGCCAGCAGCAGCGCCTGTGTATCGCGCGCACGATCGCCGTCCAGCCGGATGTGGTGCTGATGGACGAGCCGTGTAGCGCGCTCGATCCAATCGCGACGGCCCGGATCGAGGAGCTGATGCGCCAGCTCAAGAGCCAGTTCACGATCGTGATCGTCACGCACAACATGCAGCAGGCTGCTCGCGTGAGCGACCGAACCGCGTTCTTCACCGCCGAGCTCGACGCCAAGAACGATCAGCGCTGCGGGATCTTGGTCGAGTACGATGCGACGGCGAAGATCTTTTCGAATCCCTCGGACGAGCGGACCGAGAACTACATCACCGGCCGGTTCGGCTGATCGCCAGGCGAAAGCCGACGCTGCGCACGGTCTCGATCAGATCGGGGCGCGGTAGCTTGCGGCGCAGGCGCAAGATCACGTTGTCGACCGCACGTTCTGTGACGTCGAGATCCTCCTGTCCCCACGCGAGGTCGAGGAGGTCCCCACGCGACAACGGCCTGCCCTGCGCCTTCATCAGCTCGCGCACCACGGCGAGCTCGATCGAGGTCAGCGAGATCGTCGTGCCGTCGAGCCACAGCTCGCGGCCATAGAGGTCAAGGGTCAGATCGCCGCACCGCAGGCGACCGTTCGAGCTGGCCTTCCAGTGCACGCGGCGATGGACGGCACGCACCCGCGCGACCAGCTCACGCGCACTCACAGGCATCCCGACGACGTCGTCGAAACCCGCTTCCAGCAGCCCCTCGCAGTCCTGCGGGCTCCCGATCTCGATGAGCCCGATCAGGCCCGCGCGGAGCTCGCTGGTCGAGGACCAAGCGACGAACCTCGCGGCGAGGGTGACCCGCATCGCCGAGTCCAGGTGGATCACGTAGACCGGTGTCGTCGGCGGCGCATCTAGAATGTCGAGAAAGGCGAGCTCGACGTGCATCGGATCGCGCCGTAGCTCGTGGAGAATCGCCTGGGTCGTTGCCGTTGCGGCCGCGGCGACCACGGTGACGCGCAAGAGCTCGGGTAGCGGCGTGAGGTCGTCGGAGGCGGGCAAAGCGTGCACGCTCGACGGTAGAAACTTCAGGTGACGGCACCGATGTGGTCTTGCAACCGAACGGTGACGTCGTCGGTCCGTCGAAGTTTCCTGAGGTTCGCGCCAGCGCCACACAGCGGGCCTATCGTGCTGACAAACGACACGGAGGTTCACAGCCGCCGCCCCGGGACGTTTCTGCGCATCGCGCGTGACGCCCCCTTCGACCCCACCACGGTCGAGCGGAACGTGTCGCAGTCGTTTCCCCACCCCAATGTGACAACTTCGCCGCAAGCCCCGTCACCGGGGCGTCAAGAAACTGCCGAAGTTGCCACGCGAGGCGGTCGGGACGATCGAAGGATTGCTCGACGCACCGGTCAGTATCGACTTCGGCCCGGACGGCGCGCTCTATGCGCTCGATCGGATCGGAATCCATCGAATCGATCCCGATACCGGTCAGGAGCTCTCGCTACTGATCGGCGTCGATGACGGGCACAACGAGCTGCCACGCAGCTTCACGTTCGTCACGAAGACAGCGATCGCAGCTGCGATCGCG
>JACCQV010000280.1 GCA_013813945.1 Deltaproteobacteria bacterium
CCCCGACGGCCACACGTTGCTGGTCCGCATCGTCTCGATGCTGACGAAGATGATCGCATGAGCCGCCTACGCCGACGCCTACGCTTACGCCAACGCCGGATCAACACAGCCGAACTCTGGGGTTAATGATCGAGCACGGTCGCATGGGCGAGATTTGCCTCACCGGACCGGGCACGACGCTCGCACTCATGACGGAGCAACCTCGTGTCCGTTCTTCTTCGCGATCCTCGTGCGCTAGTCGTCGCTCTCGCGGGCGTTCTGGCTACAGCGTGCGGCGCGTCGGCCGGGAGACCCATGGTGCTCCAGCCAGCGACGCCGATTGCCACCCTGGAAGTGGCCGGGGTTGCCGTCACGGAGGTCGCCTCGATCGAGGAGCAACCGGAGCCTTCGCCGCCGGACGTCACTGGACCGAAGGTCGCGATCGAGCGCTCGCATGATCCAAATCGAGTCGCCCCCGGTTCCGCCGCGATGGTGGGCACAACTGTCCAGCGCGCACTCTCGCGGGCCGGTTTCACGACCGCATCGCGCGCCGACGGCGAAGCGATCGACGCATCGTTTCTCGTCACGCCGACGGTTCACGCCTTGACCGTCTCGAACGAGGGTTCGCGTACGACGATCTCGTGCAGCATCACGCTGCGAATTTCGCCGTGGTCGCCGCAGGAGCAGGTCGAGCGGTGGGAGCCGCACACGAGTGCAACGGCTACCGGTGAAGCTCGCGCAACCACGAGCAGCGCACGGGCACAAGTGAATCTGGGCGTCCGAGATTGTCTGGAGGGTGCGGTGCGCGCCGCAGCTTCGCGCGAAGTCATCCCGTTCTTGCGGAGAGTGACCCTCGAGTCCCAAAACATTTCGGGCTCGACTTCGCACGCAGAACTGTAATCGCGCTCGCGTGAACCAGTTTCGTCGCAGCGGTTTCTCGACGAGAAATCGCTCTCGGAGTTTCTGGTACGAACATAACTGGGCGACACGGTAGGGAAAGTCATACAGAGACCGGGGCGTGCGCTGTGGCTACATGAGCGCCATGGCTCGAACCAAAACGATCGTAGCGCTGGCGGGACTCATCGCACTCGTTGCTACCGCCCAGGCCGACGCGGCCACGTACACGTTTACCCCCACGGCGGACTCCCAGGTCCTCAGTGATCTGCCGACCACGACCTCTGGCTCGAGCACGCGGCTCTTTGCGGACGCGTACCCCACGCAGCAGGTGCTGTTGCGCTTCCAGGTCGCGAACATCACCGGCACGGTGACGAGCGCTCGCCTGCGCGTGTTCGTCAATAATCCGAGCCCCGATGGGCCGCTCCTGTATCGCTCCACGGCGCCCTGGAGCGAGTCCACGGTCACCTGGAACACGCGCCCGCCGATCAGTGGTTCCGGGATCGGAAACCTGGGTGCCGTCTACACGAGCACGTGGGTCGAGTACGGCGTGACCACCACGGTCAATGCGAACGGTACCTACGACTTCGTCCTGAGCGGCGGCTCGACCGACGGCTCCAGCTATCACTCGCGCGAGACGACGGAGAAGCCGGAGCTCGTGATCGTCACGAGCTCGACGACCGAGCCGACGCCGACGCCAACGCCGACGCCGACTCCAACCCCGACTCCAACCCCGACCACCGGTTCGACCGTCGATGTCACCCTGCAGCCGGCATCCGGCATCAGTGGCACGCAGCGCGTGAACTTCGCCCTTCCGCTCGCGAAGGGCCGACTCCTCGATCCCGACCAGATCCGCGTGATGTCGGGAACCACCGAGCTCCCCGCTGCGCGCCGCGAGCTCGCGCTGCACCCCGACGGCAGCATCCGTAGCGTGCAGATCCAGATCGACACCGCGGTCACCGCGGGCAAGATCCTCACGCTGCGCGTCGGCGAGAACCCGACGACGGCCGCGCTCTCGATGGTCCCGGTGACCAACACGCTCGTCCTCGCCGATGGCACGCAGGGCCCCAAGGTGTGGGTGCGGATCCCGGCGACGTGGCTCGCCGCCAGCGGCATCACCGGCCCGCAGGTCACCGAGGCGTCGGTCGAAGGCACGAACCTCGACGCGTTCGATAACGTCTGCAACTACGCCAGCAATGACGTGAACAAGTTCCTCACGCTGCAGACCAGCAAGGACGTCTGGCTCTACGACCGCGGCACCGCGCTGTATCGTGGTTATGCGCGACGCGGTGATCAGTCGACGCTCGCCTCTGCCTACCGCGAGACCGCGATCTATCGCAGCCGGATCACGGGCGTCGATGCGGCGACCCGGATCGGCGTCCCCGGTGCGGCGGACGACCTCAAGTATCACTACAACCAGAACCTCGCGATCCACTACCTGCTCACCGGCGACGATCGCTTCCGCGAGAGCGCCGAGGACATCGCGACGCGCGTGATGGCGCTGTGGAGCAGCCCCGGCTACGCAGGTGGAACGGACTTCTGGACGGAGCGCCATGCCGGCTTCGGTCTGCTCGCGTACGTGTGGGCGAGGATCGTCACCGACGATCAGGGCGCGGCACTCGAGACGGTGTCGGCCGGCGCGGTCAACGCATACATCTCGATGCAGTCGATGTTCGCGACCAGCTATACCGACTCGACGCAGCGCTGCTTCGCGCACACGCCGACCTCTGCGGGCGAGTCGTTCGCGGGCCAGTGGGGCTGCAGCCCGTGGATGAGCGCCATCGTCGCCGATGCGATGGATCAGTACGCGACCGAGACCGGTGGCGCGGCTGCGACCAACGCACGCAGCTCGATCGTCAAGCTCGGCAAGGTCATCGCGACCCAGGGCCGCGACTCGTCGGGCAAGCCGTACTACTGGATGGGCGTCGGCAGCCTCCCCGATGACGTCGACCCGTACCACGAGCACTGGGGCGAGCCGGCGTACGTCGTCGCGATGGCGTACTTCCACGGCGGCAAGACCGACGCGGCGCTGAAGACCGCGGCGACCCAGATGCTCGCCGGCCTCAAGAGCTACGGCAGCGTGCCGCACCTGCGCAGCTTCAACTGGCAGTGCCGCAGCGCCGTCGCCGCGCCGTACTACCTCAAGTAGTCAACGCCGCCGCCGGCGTTGCGTGTACCGTCGGCGGATGAAGCGCGCGCTGTTCGCCCTCGTTGTTGCGGCATGTGACGGTGGCGCGAGTGATCCGCCCGACGCCGCAACCGACGGCAACACCGTGATCGACGCAGCCGGCTCGATGGGCTGCGGGGCAGCGGGCGCGACGACCGGCGCAGTCACCGAGACGATCACCGTCGGTGGCGTGGCCCGCACCTACCTGCGGGTCGTTCCCGCCGCCTACGATTCGAATCGCACGTACCCGTTGATCTTCGCGTGGCACGGCCGAACCGGCACAGCGGCCGGTGCTCGCTCGTACTTCGGCGTCCAGGCCGCCGTCGGCGATAACGCGATCGTCATCTATCCCGAGGGCCTCTCGGTCTCGGCGAATCCCGCCGACACCGGCTGGATCCTCACCCCAGGCGGCCGCGACATCGCTCTGTTCGATGCGGTCCAGACCGCCGTCACCTCGTCGTACTGCGTCGGCCGCACGTACAGCATGGGCCACAGCTTCGGCGGCTACATGACCAACGCGCTCGCGTGCTTTCGCGGAGGCACCGCCCCCGGCAAGGTCCGCGCGATTGCCTCGATCGCGGGCGGTGGACCGGGCGCCGCATGCACCGGCGATCCGGTCTCCGCTCTCATCATTCACGGCATGAGTGACTCGGTCGTTCCGTTCTCCGAGGGCACCGGGTCGCGCGACACCTGGCGCACCGACGCCGCGTGCGGAACGACGACGCAGCCGATCACGCCGTCCCCCTGCGTCGCCTACGACGGCTGCAGCGCGGGCCTCGACGTGCAGTTCTGCGGACACGCCGAGACGGCGGGCAGTGGTCACGGCTGGCCATCGTTCGCGGCAACCGCGGCGTGGCGGCTGTTCCAGGACTCGCCCTAACGCCGCCGGTGGCGTAGCAGAACTAGGGACGCTCCCGACTTACGCTAACTATTTCGTTGAAGTCCGCGATATCGCACGCACGTCGAGGGACGCTCCCGACTTACGGTAGTTGTGTCCGACGAGCGGACAGTATGAAAGCCTGCCGCTTGGAGCGGCCCGCTAGGTGTCGTAGAT
>JACCQV010000314.1 GCA_013813945.1 Deltaproteobacteria bacterium
TCTGTTCAAGCCATTCAGTCAAATCGACAGCGGGCTCGCTCGCAAGTTCGAGGGGACGGGCCTCGGGTTGTCGATGGTGAAGTCGCTCGCCGAGCTGCACTCGGGCGCGGTCGCGGTCGAGAGCGCAGTCGGAACGGGGTCGTGTTTCACCGTCTGGTTGCCGATCCGGGCCGTCAATCAACCCCTGACCGCGGCGGTCCGCGGGCCGAAACCGCGGGGTGCCGATCCGCGACAGAGCGTACGCACCGCGCTCGTTGTCGAGGACGACAGCAAGGCAGCGGAGCTGATTCGCATGCATCTCGAGGCCGAGGGCTTTCAGGTGATCCAGGCTGCCTCGGGTGAGGCTGCGCTGGCGATCTCCACGCAGCAGCCACTGGCGTTGATCACCCTCGATGTTCATCTGCCCGGCATGGACGGCTGGGAGTTTCTCGGCCGGATCAAGCAGGTGCCTTCGCTGATGCGCGTGCCTGTCGTCATCGTCTCGATCGTGGACGAGCGCGCCAAGGCCTTCGCCCTCGGCGCCTCGGCAGTCATGCACAAGCCGATGTCGCGCCAGGAGCTGTCCGAGTCGCTCGTCGAGCTCGGCCTGTTGCCGATCGCGAACGGCGCCACGCTCAAGATCCTCGTGGTCGACGACGATCCCACGGCGGTCGAGCTGGTCGCCTTGCACGTGATGGCCCTCGGCAGCTCCGTGCTGCGGGCGTTCAGCGGTCTCGATGCGATCGAGCTCGCTCGCAAGGAGCTACCGGACCTGATCGTGCTGGATCTCATGATGCCGGACGTCACCGGCTTCGACGTGGTGGAGGAGCTCACCAAGCACCCCACCACAGCTCGCATCCCGATCCTCGTGGTGACCGCCACCCAGGTGACCGCCGAGAGTCGCGCGACGCTGGAGGGCGAGGTCTCGACCATCATCGAGAAGACCGAGCTCAACCGGGACAGATTCACATCGGAAGTTCGTCGGGCCATGGCCGGCCGGAAAGCGGAGGCGTGATGGCGAGAATTCTGGTGATCGAAGACAACCCCGACAACATGACCCTGTCGGTGCTGCTGCTGCACTCGGCAGGTCATACCGTGTTCAGCGCCGTCGACGCCGAGGCGGGACTGACCCTCGCGCATGCGGAGCTCCCCGACCTGATCCTCATGGACATCCAGCTCCCCGGTATGGACGGCCTCCAGGCCACCGGCTTGCTCAAAGGGCACCACGCAACCGCCGCGATCCCGATCATCGCCCTCACCGCACTCGCGATGAAGGGTGACGAGGAGCGGATCCGCGCCGCGGGGTGTGATGGCTACATCGCGAAGCCGATGAGCGTGCACGGGTTTCTCCGCGCAATCGCGGCGCAGCTGGCTGCGAAGACGATCGCGGCCTGAGCGGCGGGCGGCGGCTGGGGATGTCCTCCTCGCGGGGGGCCGAACCATTTTCGCCTCGAACGCGTCGCCCTTGACGTCATCGAGGACGTCGGGCAGGGTCTCGTCACCGACGATCCCTTAGCTCAGTTGGATCAGAGCGGTGCTTTCCTAAAGCACAGGTCGCAGGTTCGAGACCTGCAGGGATCACGAAACGTTCAGCAGGGGCCGCAGGCAAACACGTCGGGTGAGCACATCGTCGCCGGGCTCGCAGCCACGCCGCAGGTGACGGCGCACTCGGAGCTGCCCGTGCATGTTGCGCGGCAGTCGCCGTCGCACTTGATGGTGCACGACGACGAGTCTGCGCACGTGATCGTGCTCGCCGCGCCGACCTGAAGCTTGCACGTCGCGCTGGTGTTGCAGTTCGCCGTCGCTGCAGCGCCGAGCTTGAAGTCGCAGCTCGAGCTGGCGTTGCAGGTCACCTGGCTGCCGTCCCCGCCCGCGCCCTTGCACTCGGAGGAGTCGTTGCAGACGACGGTCAGCTCGTCCGTCGAGTTGCCGTTGCACTTCGCCGACATCGTGCAAGCGAGCGAGCACGCGTCCGCGCCGCATTCCGTCTTGCAGTCCGAGCCGGCCGCGCAGGCGCACGCGGAGTCCGTGCACGTGCAGCCGATGCCGGTACACGTGGGGGCTACATCGTCATTGTCTCCACACGCGGCGAGGGACATCGGGATGCAGAACAGAAGGAGCGGGGCGATACGCATAGGGCAGCGTCGATCACGATCGCCCCTGAGGCAACAACGAATCGCCAGGTGAGGAGCAAGCCCACACGAGGCCGTTCTTGTTACGCGATAGGATTGACCTCGTGGCAGGCAGAGATCTGAGCGGCCAGATCCTCGACGACAGGTACCGAGTGATCGAGCCGATCGGCGAGGGCGCCATGGGGAGCGTCTATCGCGCCGAGCGCCTGAAGCTCGGGCGCATCGTCGCCATCAAGGTGATGAACGAGAGCCTGCCGGATGAGATGTCCTCGCGCCGTCGCTTCGAACGTGAGGCAACGGCCATGGCGAAGCTCGAGCATCCACATTGCGCGTCGGTGCTCGATATCGGGGTGCATGACAGCTGTCCGTACGTGGTCATGGACTTCGTGAGCGGCACGAACCTGACCAAGCTGATCGATCAGGGGCCGGTGCCGATCGCGCGAGCCGTGGAGATCACGCGGCAGGTGCTGTCGGGGCTCGCGCATGCGCACGCACTCGGGATCGTTCATCG
>JACCQV010000145.1 GCA_013813945.1 Deltaproteobacteria bacterium
CTGTCGTTTGCCGACGACGTCTACGACCTGGTGGTGTGTAACCTCGGCCTCAACGAGATGCCGAGCCTCGAGGTCGCCTTGCGCGACTTCGCGCGCGTCGCGAAGCAAGGCGGCGAGGTTCGCTGCACGCTGCCGCTCGCCGGCACGTTCGAACAGTTCCACGACCTCTATCGCGAGGTCCTGATCAAGCACGACAAGCACGAGGCGCTGCAGCGGCTCGAGGCGTACGCGGCGCGCTATCCGACGCTCGATCACGTCGAGCGCTGCATGAAGACGGCGAACCTCAGCGGCGGCGTCGAGATCGAGGAGTTCTCGCTGCTGTTCAAGAGCTCGCGCGAGTTCTTCTTCGCACCGGTGATCGAGTACGGCCCGCTCGCGGACTGGAAGGACATCGCCGGCGGCGGCCAGGAGATGCAGGACATCTTCTGGTACATCAAGGAAGCGATCGACGCGTACTTCGACGGACGACCGTTCCAGGTCACGGTCAAGGCGGGATGCCTGATCGGGCGCAAGGAAGACGCCGCCACGATGCTCGCGCAGGCGGCCGTGCGCCGGTCGGTGCCGTCGATCCAGCGCAGCTTCGAAGAGGACGAGGAGGACACCGATCTTCCGCTGCGGATCGCTGCGGGCTCCGTGCAGATGGCGGATCCCGATGACCTCGAGGTCGAGGAGATCGCGGCTGGCGGTCCCGGTGACTTCGAGATCGAGATCGATGCACAGGCCGAGCAGGAGCTCGAGGCCTTCATCGAGGGCGCGAAGCGACCGCATCACCTGGACGATTGAGCCGTGAGCGATCGCGACGCGTACCTGAAGCTCGTCGACGAGCTGACCGAGCACGACCGTCGGTACTACGTCGACGCGAATCCGACGATCAGCGACGTCGAGTACGACAAGCTCGCCAAGGCGCTCGTCGAGATCGAGGCGAAGCACCCCGAATGGATCGTGGCGTGGTCACCGACCCAGCGCGTCGGGCACGCCGTGGCCTCGGAGTTCCCGAAGGTCACCCGACCGGTCGCGATGCTCTCGCTCGACAACAGCTATGACCTTGAGGACCTGCGCGCGTTCTACGACCGGGTCGTCAAGGGTCTCGATGGCGACACGGTGGTGTTCTCGATCGAGCCAAAGATCGATGGGTTCGGGATCGAGCTGACGTACGACAAGCAGGGCTTGCTCGTCCTGGCGGCGACGCGCGGCGATGGCCGCATCGGCGAGGACGTCACGGCGAACGTTCGGATGGTGAAGGGTGTGCCGCTCCGGCTGCGCGAGCCGACGGCGATCGTCGTGCGCGGCGAGATCTACATCACCAAGGCCGAGTTCGCGGCGATCAACCAGGCTCGGGCGGCACTCGGCCTCGAGCTGTTCAAGAATCCTCGCAACACGGCGGCCGGCTCGATCAAGCAACAGGACCCGCAGGAGGTCGCGAAGCGGCCGATGCGAACGATCCTCTACGAGGTCGTCGACGGGGAGCGCTATGCGTCCGGGCACCTCGCTTCGCTCGATCTGATCAAGCGTCTCGGCATCCCGGTGTCCGCGCACAACACAGCCGCGTCCTCGCTCGACGAGCTGATTGCGTGCGTGCACTCGTGGGAAGACCGGCGCGACGCTCTGCCGTACGAGCTCGACGGGCTCGTGATCAAGGTCGACGACTTTGCGCAACGCACGGCACTCGGAACGACCGCAAAGTTTCCGCGCTGGGCGATCGCGTTCAAGTTCCCCGCGCGCCAGGTCACGACGACCCTCCACGACCTCGAGGTGAACATCGGCCGGACCGGCACCGTCACACCCGTCGCGATCCTCGAGCCGGTCGATGTCTCCGGCACGACGGTGTCGCGCGCCTCGGTTCACAACTGGGATCAGGTCGCGCGCCTCGGGCTCGGCAAGGGCGATCGCGTGCTGATCCAGAAGGCCGGCGAGATCATCCCGGAGATCCTCGGCGTCACCGAGAAGGGGCCGGGCCCGGCGTTCGTGCCGCCGACGGTCTGCCCGTTCTGCCAGACCGCACTCGAGCGCGAGGAGGGGCGTGTCGCCTTGATGTGCCCGAACCGGATCGGGTGCCCGGCGCAGCGACTCGGGGCGATCGAGTTCTTCGCGTCGCGCCACCAGATGAACATCGATGGACTCGGCGAAAAGGTCGTCGTCCAGCTCGTCGAGGCAGGGCTGGTGTCAGATGTCGCAGATCTCTTCACGCTGACCGAGCTCCAGCTGCTTTCGCTCGAGCGGTTTGGCAAGCTGTCGGCGCAAAATCTGATCGCAGCGATCGCGACCGCGAAGCAGAGCGCGACGTTCTCGCGCCTGCTGTCTGCGCTCGGCATCACGAACGTCGGTGGTGTGCTCGCGAAGCCGATCGCACAGAAGTACGGCCGGCTCTCGGCGCTCCGCGCGGCGGCAGCGGCGCACACCAGCGAGGAGCTCTGTGCGGAGCTCCACGAGATTCCCGGTGTCGGCGAGGTGGTCGCCGAGCACGTCGATCGCTTCCTCCGGGATCCGCACGTCGTCGCTGTCCTCGACAAGCTCGCCTCCTACGGGGTGGATCCGGAGGAGCCCATGCTCGCGATCACGACGGGCCCGCTGACGGGCAAGACGCTCGTCGTCAC
>JACCQV010000383.1 GCA_013813945.1 Deltaproteobacteria bacterium
CATCTCGCCCGCGGCCTTGTTCGTGAACGTGACCGCGAGGATCGACCACGGCTCGGTCCCGGTCTCCACGAGCCGCGCAATCCGGTGCACCAGCACCCGCGTCTTGCCCGTCCCTGCCCCGGCGAGCACCATCAACGGCCCATCGCCGTGATCCACGGCGGCGCGCTGCTGCTCGTTGAAGGCGCTCACACCCTTGCGTAGCACGCGGCGCTGACACCCCCGAAACGCAGAACGCCGGCACCCTTGCGAGTACCGGCGTCCGTGTCGTGCGGAGACGCTTCTAGAACGTCAGGCGCAGGCCGAGGCGCGCATTGGCAGGCGCGTAGCGGCTGTTCGTGTTGCGGAAGTTCGGGTTCTTGCCGATCGGGACGCCGGTCTCGTTGCCGCGGCTGTCGATCGTCTTGACCCAGATCAGATCCTCGTACGTGCCACCGGAGACCGGGTTCGCGTTCTGCTCGCTGCCCGAGGTCGAGTTCGGCGCCGACAGCTTGAACTGCGGAGCGTAGTTGTCGTCGATGCCGGCCTCGCCCTGGCGGTTGTAGACGTTGAACATGTCGAGGTAGACCTCGAGCTTCATGTTCTTGCCGATAGGCTTGCCGTAGCCGAGGTGGACGCCCAGGCCGTGGTCGAAGTCGGTGCGGCCGAGCTGACCGCGCGGCAGGAGGAACGACTCGTTCGAGCCGTAGAGGTAGTGACCCGCGAGCGCGTTGGTCGGAACGCCCGACAGCGCGCGGAGGCGGATCCCGATGGTGGCCTCACCCTTCTTCTTGAAGTCGAAGGTGTAGTAGCCGTCGAGCTTGATGTAGTGAGGGCGATCCTGCGGCAGCGGGCCGACGCGGTTCGAGAGGAGCTCGATGAGGTCGTACTGCGACGAGATGTTCGGGTCGACCTGGCCGTTGTCGTACGAGATCAGGCCCGGGTAGTTACCCGTGGTCTTCGAGAACGTGTACGAGCCCTGGACGTACAGCTTCTTGGAGAAGCGGCGCGTCATCGTGAACTGGAGCGCGTTGTAATCGCGGCTCGGCTTGTCGAACACGCGGATGCCCTTGAACATCGTGAGCTGGCGGTTCAGCCGGCCCTTCTCGATGGGATCGTCGGTGCGCTCGATCCGATCCATCAGCTTCTCTTCCTCGTCGCTGCTCCACTCGCCGGGGTTCGCGATGATGTACGTGTCCGCGCCGTCGGTCGACACGTCCTCGATCACGCGGCCCATGCGCCGGTTCTGGTAGGAGATGCCGATCTTCATATCGTCGAGGATCTCGTACTCGAAGCCGCCGATGACCTCGTCGAGGTACTGCGGCTTGATGCCGGGCGCGATGAGGACGCCCGAGGCGCCGATCAGCTGCTCACCGCCGCCGGCGGCCATGTCGGTATTCAGGCAGCCTTCGCCGTTGGTGTTGCCAATGCGTGGATCGGTCATGCCGCACTGCGAGGAGCTGAACGTCTGCGTGAAGTTGACCTCGCCGCCGAACGAGCGGTCGTTGATGCGCATCGGGATCGACTCGTAGAACCGCCCCCAGTGGGCGTAGACCTTCGAGCGACCTTCCTTCGTCCAGTCATAGAGCAGACCGACGCGGGGCGCCCACATCTGGTCCATCACCAGGGCGTTCTTGCCGAGCTGCTGCGACGTCAACGGATCGACCGTGTTCTGCAGGAAGTTGGCGTAGCGCAGGCGCTGCTCCTCGTAGCGCAGGCCGGCGTTGAGCGTCAGGTTCGGCTGGATCTGCCAGGAGTCGCGGAGATAGGCCGACCAGTTGAACGTGTTGCCGGTAACGCGGGTGCCGGGAGAACCTTCGACGCCCGAGGTCCAGTCACAGACGAACATCCGGTTGCCGCCCATGACGCCGCCGTCGCCGGTGTCCGGAGTGCTGCACATGTTGTCGAACCGGAGGTCGTTGTTGCCCATGACGGCGGGCGAGCCGACCTCTCCGAGCAGCTGCGCCCAGCGGGTGATGCGGACCGTGTCCTGGCCGACGTAGTTCTGGATGAACGCGCCGCCCGAGTAGAGGCGGTTGGTCTCGGAGGTATTGTCCTCGGCGTCGATGCCGGCCTTGATCTCGTGGCTTCCGCCGGCCTTGATGCGCTGGGTGATCGCCAGCTTCGCCGAGCGGCGCTGCTGGGTCTCGTCGGTGATCGATCCCGGGCCGCCGATGACGTACGGCGTGGTGTCCATCGGACAGTTGTTCGGAAGGAACGGGTAGGGATCCGACGAGCCGGGGCCACCGTCGAAGCAGCCGTTGTTGGTGCGCGCGCTCTCCGCGCCGAACCCGGGGCCCCAGACGCCGAGGCTGCCGTCATAGAGAACCTGGAGCGGCTTGTTCGCCTGGCTGGGATCGAGGCCCTCGTCCGAGAACGTCTCGCGGTGCCAGCCGATGACCGCCTCGACCTCGGTCTTGTTGTCGTTGAACTTCGAGGTCCACTTCGCCGAGACGTCGGTGGTGAGCGAGCTCGCCTTGCCGCCGCTGCTCGCCGGGCCGTAGATGCCGGGCGACTCGCGCGATCCCGGCAGCGCCTGGATCGTGACCTGGCCCTGGTTCTCCGGGGTCGCCGCGAAGTTGATCTTGCCGAGCATGTTGTAGCCCTGGCTCACCGAGCTGCGGACTTCGGTGTCGAGGGTGTCCGTCACGTAGAAGCCGGTCGCCGGGTCAGTGTCTGCCGTGCCGTCCGCGAAGCCGCCCTGCGAAGGCAGGCGCGCGTCACAGGCCGACAGGTTGCCGGTCTCCTCGAGACGGCGGCAGTCGGTCTGGCGCTTGGTCTCGCGGGTGATGTCGACCCTGCCGAACTGCGGCGCGAAGCCGACGTAGAACCAGAGCTTGTCCTTGATGATCGGACCGCCGAGCTCGAACCCGAAGTCTGCGGCGTACGCGAGGTCGGCCGTCGCGTCGATCGACGACGCATTGCTCGGCGTGCCTTCGGCGGCCGCGGTCAGCTGACCCGGCTGGTACGTGCCGAACACGGAGCCCTTGAACTCGTTCGATCCGCTCTTGGTGACGACGTTGACGACGCCACCCGTCGCGCGGCCGTACTCGGCGTTGTACCCGCCGGTGATGACCTCGATCTCCTCGATGAACTCGTTGATGACCGGCGAACCGACGGTGCCGAACGTGAGGCCCGTCGTGTTGACGCCGTCGACGAAGTACTGGTTCTCGAGCGACGAAGAGCCCGAGAACGAGACACCGAGTGCATCGCCCTGCGAACCGGCAGCGGCGCCGAGGGTGTCCTCGAACGTACGGCCTGGGAACGGGATGTTCTTGATGTAGTTCTTGTCGATCGTGATGCCCTGCGTCGTCGACGTCGGGTCGATCGTCGGCGCGGTGTCGGTGATCTTCACGACCTCGCCACCGGCCTGCGCCTGGTTGAGCTTCTGGAACACCGGGGTCACGCGGCCGATGCCGACGTTGACGCCACCACGCTCGAGCGTGATGTCGGCGTAGTAGAAGGTCACGAGGTAGTCGCCCGGCGGGAGGTCCGTGATCTTGTACTGGCCGTTCTCGTCGGTGATCGCGGTCTGGGCCTGCGCCAGCGACGGCGAGGTGCAGATCACGGTGACGCCCGCGAGCTTCTCGCCCGTCTTGGAGTCGGTGACGGTTCCCGTGACCGCGCCGGTCGTCTGCGACTGCGCGTGCGCGATGGTGGGAGCGAGGAGTGAGAGTCCGAGGCTCGTTGCGCCCAGGCCAGAGGCGAAAATCGATGCGATGATCAGCTTGTTGTTCATGACGCTCTCCGATCAGGCAGCGGTGGTGAAGGTGATGACGTACGGGGTCGGCAGAGGCTGGCCGAAGCTGTCCTTCACCCCGGTGGTGAGCGTGACGGTGTAGGTCGCGCTGCCAGTGAGCGGCGCCGCAAACGTGATCGTGATGTTCCTGTTCATCATGACGGAGAGCGTGTAGGTCGGGACCACCGCGGGGGCGGTCGTCGTCACGACGACGGTGCTCGTCGTCACCGACGTCATGTCGAGCTGGGTGTTCGCGAGCAACACGACCTGCGTGGTCTTGCTGACACCGGTCGCCATGTTCGGCGGATCGTTCTCGAACGACATCGGCTCGACCTTGAACGTGAAGCCGGTGGTGTCACCGGGGGTGCAGCCATCCTCGATGTTGCCGCCGAGCGGGGTGCACGGCGCGAGGCCCTGCTTGTCGACGACGTCCGCCCCGAACTCGAGCTGACACGTGACGTTCGTCGGAAGGCCACGCTGCGGCAGCATCACGAGCGCGGGCCCGAGAGCCTCGAAGCCGCCCATCGCGGGGACCTGCTGGTTGCCCGAGGGGTTCCAGTAGCTCGCGTCGAGATCCATCGGCACGGTGAGCGCGCCGCACCGGAACGTGACCGCGCCGTCGATCAGGCGGGTCTCGTCGCCGGCGCCGTCCTGGTTGATGTCGAGCACGCCAACCGGCGCGCCCTTCGCGACCATGGTGACACCCACGGTGCAGCCCGCGTCGTTGTCGCAAAGGCAGACGGCGTTCTCGCCACCGCACGTGCGGGGAAGAATGTCCTGGGCGGCGCTGCAGCGCGCGACGTCATCGGGGGTCGCGCCCAGGGGCACTCGCGCGAACGCATCGGTATCGACCGGAGCGCGGCACGCGATCTCCTCGAGGTGGTTGCCGACCAGGAGCTCGTCCATGATCACGCGGAAGCCGTTGCCGGAGGCCGTTGCGGACATCACGGGATGCGCCTCGGCTTCGCTGGCCATCGGGTGCGTGCCGAACGCGAACACGCGGCGTTCGCTGGTCGACGTCGACCCGGGGTTCGAGAACGTCTCCTTCATCCGAACCTGGCGAACCATCGGCGGTCCCTCAGGATTCAGATCGGTCTCGCTCTCGTAAGTGGTGCACCCCGCGACAGCGAAGGTCGCAGCGAAGGCACAAAGGACGTTCAAAACCGTTTTCATAATCTCTTGGCTCCCCGTCAGCGAAATCGGTCGCTTGTACTAACCGAGTGTCAAAGTTGTCAAGACGTTCCACGACGTGTATCAGGGCCGGTTCGCCGCCGAATAGCGCATCCTGATCACGCGCCGTGACAGCGCGCGCGATCACGCGAAGCTAACCCCGCAGAGGTGTCGCAGGCAGTGACCGATCACCGCTCCCTGCGACACGTGTTGAGGCGCGCGGTCAGCAGCGCCTGCGGAAGAACATCGATCTACTTGCGCAGATCGGCGTCTTTGACCTTGAGCGCGACCTTGATCTCGTCGTGATTGACGTCGGCCGCGAGGGCCCGGATCTGGTCCATCGTCCCGACGACCTCTTTCCAGGGCACGGTCGGATCGAAATCGACGAACACGACCTTTGCGTTGCCGTTGCTGGCCATCGCTTCGAGCTTCGGCCGCAGGGTACGCACGAGATCGGATGCAGAGATCGGCATCGGGCTCTCGGAGAGGCCGTCGGAGAAGTCGATCGAGAGGTCCGGCTTGACGAAGACCGTCAGCTGGCTCGCGTTCGGATCCGGCATCTCCTGGTCGGTGTCGATGTTACGGGGGACCTCGAGGGTCTCCATCTTCATCATGATCGGCATCACGACGAGGAAGATGATCAGCAGCACGAGCAACACGTCGATCAGCGGCGTGACGTTGATCTCCGCCTGGAGTCCGCCGGGCTTGCCGCCCCCCGTTGACATCGACATGACTACTTGTCGTCCTTCGAGATCGCGAGGTCGACCGCGCCGACGCCCATCTGCTGGTTGAGGTAGATGAGCAACGGGTAGAC
>JACCQV010000414.1 GCA_013813945.1 Deltaproteobacteria bacterium
CACGATGCCCGACCAGAGCTACGCGGATAACATCTGGCGCTACATGGGTGGCACGCCCGCGATCGCCGCGCTGTACCAGTCGCGCGCCGGGCAGAAGATCATCGGCGAGATCGGCGTGCGCAAGATCCGCGAGAAGAGCCTGGTGATGACGCAGACCTGCATCGACTGGGTCGACGAGCTCGGGATGAAGCTCAACAGTCCTCGCTCGGCCGAGCTCCGCGGAGGGTCCGTCGTGTTCGACTTCGTCGGCGCCTCGGACGTCTGCCGCGAGCTCAACCGCCGCAAGTTCTTCTGCGATCATCGTCCCACCGCCGGGATCCGGATCGCGCCTCACTTCTACACGAAGCCTGCTGAGCTCGAGTTGTTCTTCACGGAGCTCAAGAAGATTCGCTCGGGCTCGGCGCGCTGACTTCTTCGCGCCATCACCGTCGGCGGCGGCGAGGCACGCACAGCAGCACGAGGGCAACCACCACCGGCCAGCCATGCATCGGCGTCCGACCACCCTGGCAGCTACAGGCGTAGAAGCTCGAGCGATCGATCGTCACACCGACTCCGTCCGCTTCGAGCGGGACGATCCGGGGCTCGTCTCCGACGATGAGCTGGAGGTCGGCCGCGTGACGCCCGGATCGAGTGGGTGCGAACGCGACACTGATCGTCATCTTCTCTTCGGGAGCCAGGGTCCTGGTGTCGACTCGCGGCTGGACGTCCCAGGCGCGGACGTCGCCGGTTCGTTGCTTGACGCCCTGGACAGCGACGTCGATCGGGGTCGGATTACAGTTCTCGAGGGTGATCGTCTGCCGGTTGCTGATCTGGTCGACGCTCACGGGTCCGAACGACAGAGCGCCAGGAGACACGGCGGCACCCGCGCTGATGTACGACAGGAACACATCGATCGTGAACGGTCCCGGTCCTGCGACGTTCCAGGTCAGGGTGCCCTCGAGTCGACCCGGACCGGCCGACATGTTCGGGCGAACGCTCGCGATCGCCGACCGTGCAGGAGCGAGGAGCGCGGTCCCATCGATCGAGTACGTCGATGGATCGACATACGTCGGCGTGAACGCTCCGTCCATCTGCGGGCGCATGATCGTCAGCGTCGCGGTGCCATCGTTGACCAGCATGACGGTTCCCCGCACGTCGGAGCCGATGCACGCAGTCCCGAGGTCGAGGTTCGCGGCAGGCGCGAGCCGTGCCGACGGTGTCACGACCTTTCCACTGATCGGTTGTTCCAGATCGACTCCGTCGACCATCACGAGAAGCCGTGCCGTTCCAACATCGACCTCCGCAGCCGTCGCCAGGGTCAACGTCGTCATCAGAGACTCGCCCGGAGCGAGCATGTGCGGGAAGCTGACGGCCGGGACGAGCGGGCCGAGGGTCAATCCTTGCGTACCGCCGACGAGCGAGACGCCGGTGACACGCGCCGAGAGCAGGGCGCTGCTCGGATTTCGAATCGTCGTGGTGATCTCCACGGCATCGCTGCCCTTCCACACCTCTCCGAAGGCGAGCTCGGGCGAGATCTGGACCGCGGTGTTCACGACCTTGCAATGCGCGCTGATCGTCGCGCTGCCGTTCTGATCGAACAGCCCCGCTGGCTCGGCGCGATACGCGTTGGCCGCCTTCTGGATGGTGATCATCCGCGTCTCTTCGAGTGCGATCGCCGACTGGCAGGTCACGGTCACCTGCGAGTCCATTCCCGGGTTGGCAGGCAGTGAAACGGCCGTGGCCGAGAGCGTGAACGGCGCGCCGGCGGTCATGCCGATCATCGCGTTCGTCGGTACGTTGCCGTTGTTGCGAAGCTGGATCGTCTGCGTCCGCGGGGTATTGAGACCCACCGTTCCGAGCTCGAGCGTGTAGCCCTGACCCGCCGTGGGCTGGGTGACGACCAGCACGGCGCCGGTACCGCTTCCCGCCAGCGTCACGTTCTGCATCATCGATCCGCCGTTTGCGACCACGAGCATCGACGAGCTTCGATCGTCGTGAGCGGCCGGCGTGAACGTCACCGTCACCGTGGTGTTGCTCCCATTCCCCACGAGCGAGCACGGCGCCGCGACCGGACAACCCGTGACCGTCCACTCGGCCGACGGCGGTGGCACCACATGAACATCGAGCGTTCCCGCACCGCTGTTGATCAACGTGACGCTCTCGGTGTGTGACGCGCCAACGGCTCGACTGCCACCCGGCACGGTGGTCGGAGAGACCAGGAGCATCGGGCCGCCGGTGCTGGTCTGCGTGCACTGAACGACCGACATCACGGGCACGCCCATCGCGGGTGTCACACGAAGCATCGCGGTGCGGGTCATCGAGTCAGGCGTGCATCGGATCGGCAGCGCGACGGTCGTGGTCGCGCCACCCATCGGACTGCAGTTCTGAGTTCCGATGCCCGAGCACGGTGCACCATCGAACACGAAGTCCGCGTCTCCGATCAGCTCGGCTGCGATCACCGCGTTGCTGGCCGTGCCGGTGGCTGTGACCGTCACGGAGGCGGTGGTCGGGTTGCCCAGGATCAAGGGCGATGGCATCAGCGCGATACCGGGCGTTGCGACTCCGGCCTGGCACGCGATCGGTGTTGACTGGATGACATTGTTGGCGACGATGAGCTCGAGCCTGCCCATCACCGGGTTCGTGTCGAACAGCGTGCAGCTAACCTGGGCCACCGCGAACGCGTTGGCAGCCACCGTGGCGCCCGCGATCTCACAGGTGTCATCAGCACAGGACACGGGCCCCGCGCCGCTGATTGCGAGTGAGCCTGGTGCCCCTGCAGTCTGCGTGAGCCGGAGGCCACCGTACGACTGAGCCGAGCTCGTGTAGTTCTGCACGTAGACGGTCTGGGTCTCCGGCATCAGCGTGGGTCGAAACGACAGGTTTCGCGGCTGGAGGTCCCACGAATCGCTCTGCACCGCGAGGTACGTGTGCGAGGTGTCGAACTGCTGGGCGAACACGAGCTCCTGGATCGTCCACGTACAGTCTTGCGACACCGGCGCGCCAGACCCGAGCGATGACGTCTCGAACTGCGTCTGCTCACCGGCCTGGAGCGTCACGTTCGTGATCGCCGAGCTGGTTCCGATCCGGACCGCATCTGTGATCATGCATCCGCCGGCCATCGGGTTCTTCACCAGCGAGAACGTTCGCGCGGCGCTGCTGATGTTGCGAATCGACAGCACCGAGCGCGTGATCGCCATCGGGATGCGACCGCGCGTCGTCGTCGACCAATCCGTGATCTCGTAGTTGTCCCCTGGCGCCGGCGCCCCCATGGCGATCGTCACTCCGATCACGGTGCACACCACGGCCGCGATCGCAGTCAGCCGACTTCGCCTGACCGCAGTCACAATCGTCCGATCACGCCCAGGGTCGGGACGAAGATGTCAGGATCGAACCTCAGGGGATCCACCCTGAAGAAGTGCTCGTAGCCGACGTCAGCCTGGACGCTGAAATGGCCGTTGATCCTGAGCTCGATCCCTGCCGCAGCTCGCAGACCGATCGCCAGCCGCTTGCTGGTCGACATGTCGCTCTCATTCACGGCGTTGTACGCGAACCCGGGCATCCCGATTCCGACGTAGGGGCGCAGCCACCCGGTCAGCAATCGATAGCGCAGCCCGAGGTATCCGCCGATCAGATCGGACTTGAGGATCATGATCTCCGCCTCGAGCCGCGCGCGCGAGAATGCGAGCCCCGCACCGCCTGCAAAGCCGCGGCCCTCGCCATCGATCCGCAGCACTGCGATCACGCCGGAGCTGATCGTGGGCGCGGGCTCGTAGTGAACGAGCAGCGTGCCGTCCTCGTCGGCATCGTAGCGGGGCACGAGGGCCGAGATCTCCGGCCCTGCCGTACCGGAGCGAACCTTGCGCTCGCGTCCGGTGCCGTTCTCGGATGCGTATTGCGTGCCCGTGATCAGCCAGCCGTCGACATGCTCCGATTCCTTTGGCGTCGGCGTCTTGGGCTCGGGCGCAGGCGGTGGCGCAACATCGGGCGAGACCTCGACCTTCAGGGCCGCGTTGACCTCCTTGTTCTCGCCCTCGAATCCATTGACCGTCATCTCGTTGCTCGCGACGTCCTTGCGGATGCGGACGAGGTGGATGCCGGGACGGACGCGGGTGAGCAGTGAGCTGCCGATCGTGACAAACGGTCCGGCGTCGATCGAGATCTCCGAGCCCCGTGGAAAGACGCGAACCGTGAGCACGGTCAGCTGCTCGTCGAGCCGGATCAGGATCTCCTTCACCTCCCGGACGCGCTCGGGACCGGTGAACGGATCCAGCAAGTAGCGCTGGTAGGTGTTCGCTGCGTCCGCGAGGCGGCCCATGTCGCGCAACGTCGATGCGATGTTGAGCAGGATCTTCGAGCTCGGGAACTTGTTGTAGGCCTCGAGGAAGTTCGCGAGCGCCTGATCGTATCCGCCGTTCTGCAGCTGCTTGACGCCCTCGGTCATCAGCGCCTGTGCGAGCGCGCGGACCGCTGGAGTCTCGACGGGGATCGTCGGGTCCTGGGTGATCACCGACAGCGCCTCCGCGAGCTGCGTCTCGTCACGGATCTGCGCCAGCGGTGCCGGTTCGGTCACGGGCTGCGCGTGCACGGCGCCGGCGGCGAGCGTGATCGCAGTGATGGCGCATGGGAGGCGAAGCGTCACGGTTGCGACAGCTTCCGTTTCGGCAGCTCACCGATGTCGTCCTCGCACGGCGAGCCTGCGGCGGTGCTACACGGGAGCTTCGTCTTGGTCTTGGCGGTCGCCGGCCGTGGACGCTTCGGCACGACGACGATCTCCGCAGTGGGCGGCTTGATCGGGGCCACGGGTGTCGCCGGGGACGAAGGCGCGGGCGGGGGCGAAGGCGCGGGCGGAGGCGCGGGCGCCACGACCGGTGCGGAGACAGTCGGCGCGGCGGTGGTCGCGGGCTTGTCGGTCTGCCGGGTCATCACGATGATGCCGACTGCGGCGGCGAGCGCGATCGTGACGATGCCGGCAATGATGGGCATGGCCGAACGATTGTCCGGAGCCAGCTCAGGCGGACGATCGAGCAGGCTGAGCCGCAATGACTGCTGCGCGGTCGGCGGCGGCGTCGTCGGGATCGACATCGTGAAGCGCTTCGACTCTCGGACGATCTCGTTTGCGCGCGTCGTCGACAGCTTGCCGCGGATCGACTCGAGCGCTTCCTGGCACTCGAGGGCGTCCTGATAACGATCCTGCGGTTCCTTCTCGAGCAGCCGGAGCACGATCTTCTCGAGCTCGGGACTCAGTGTCGTGAGCAAGTTCCGCGGCGGTTCGGGCGTGCCGAACAGCTGTAGCGCGATGATCTCACCCGCGCCCTCCGCGATGAATGGTGGGTGGCCAACGAGCATCTCGTAGAGCATGCAGCCGAGGGAGTAGAGGTCCGCACGGTGGTCGATCTCACCGGCAGCGCGCGCTTGCTCGGGTGCCATGTAGAGCGGCGTGCCCATCAGCGCGCCGGTCCGGGTGTGGCGAACATTCGCCGGCGTACCGTCGAGGAGCTTCGCGATGCCGAAGTCGAGGACCTTGACCCGGTCGCCGCGGCTCTCGGGATCGGGAACGAGGAACACATTGTCGGGCTTGAGGTCGCGATGCACGATGCCGTGGGAGTGCGCCGCGCGGAGCGCCCCCGCGATCTGCCGGCCGATGCTGTGCGTCTCGAGCTCCGTGAGACGGCCGCTGCGTTTGATTCGCTGACCGAGATCCTCGCCTTCGAGGAGCTCCATCACGATGTATGCGCGACCGTCGGTCGTGTAGCCGAAGTCGTAGACCTCGACGATGCCGGGATGCCGGATCGTGGTTGCCGCCTTCGCCTCGTTGTAGAACCGCTGGAGCAGCTCCGGGTTCGCCGTGAGCTCCGGCAGCAACAGCTTGATCGCCGCGGACCGGCCAAGCAGCTGGTGCTCGGCGCGATACACGGTCCCCATGCCACCACTGCTGATCTCTCCGATCACGCGGTAGGCACCGAGGACCTCTCCGACCATCGTCGGTGTGGCCTGTGGACGCGTGTCGCTCATCAAAGCTCGTCGCCAAGTATGCGACCGTCATCGAATGTCTTCAACAGCGGCGCGGTAGGTCCGGGTAGGACGTGGCGTGCTACCGTTCGTGTCGATGCCGAGCTTTCAGCGTCATGTCTTCGTCTGCATCAACGAGCGTGCAGCCGACAATCCGAAGGGCTGCTGCAAGGCGAAGGGCGGCGAGGACGTTCGTGATCAGCTCAAGCTGGAGCTGAAGAAGCGCGGACTGTCGAAGATGATCCGCGCCAACAACGCGGGGTGCCTCGATCAGTGCGAGTATGGCGTGACGGTCGTCGTCTACCCGGAGCAGGTCTGGTACGGCCACGTCACCGTTGCCGACATCGCCGAGATCGTGGAGAAGCACCTGGTGCACGGCGAGGTCGTGACCCGGCTCTTGATCCCGGAGCAGCCGCACCTCGGCGGCAAGACGAAGTTCCCCGTACTCGAGGTCACTCCGTGAAGCTGGCCGCGATCGTGCTCGTGACGATCGCGCTCCTGCCATCGGCGGCCTCTGCCGAAGACGATTCCCAACCCTCGGCCGATCCCGAGGCCACGCGCGCCGGTGAGGCGAACCTCGAGTCACTCGCGCGGCGGCGTGGCTTCACGTTCGGGGCGTCACTCGGGCCGTCGGTCACGATCGGCAAGAGCACCGGTACCGGCACCGGCGCCACGCTCTCGCTCCGGCTCGGTCAGGTCGCGACGCCGAGAACCGTGATCTCGTTCGAGCTCAACGGCAGCGCGCAACTCCGCCGCATCGCCCTCAACGAGACCGAGTCAGAGCTGCGGACCAACAGCGTCGCGAGCTTCCTCGCCGGCGCTCAGTTCTGGTTCGCCCCATCGATGTGGATCCGGATCTCCGGCGGCTTCGGGTTGACCACGTGCCAGAAGTGCAAGGACGACATGGATACCCGTCGCGGCACGCTCGCCGGCGGCGGAGGTCTCGGCATCGACATCGTTCGGTGGCGCGGCACGGTGCTCGTGGTCGAGGCGTACAACGTCACTCAGATCAGCAAGGACGGTCTCCAGACGACGCTGGTCTCCGCGATCGCAATCTCGTTCGACTAGCGGAGCTTGCCGAGCGGGACCTCGGCGGTCGCTGTTCCGCCCGGAGGAATCGATACGCTCGGTGCGCGACGGCTACGATGACGAGAACGGTGGCGATGACGGCGAGTGCGATCGCGATCAGCGTGATTCGCGGACGCCGGGTCATCGCCTGCGCTGGATCAGGCCGTAGCTTCGATCACCACGGCGGTGATGTTGTCTTTGCCGCCGCGCTGGTTCGCGAGCGCGATCGCAGCCTCCGCGCACTCGTCGAGATCGCCGTCGGCGCACAGATCGGCGACTTCCTTGTCGGACGAGAAGTAGCCGTGGAGACCGTCGCTGCACAGCACGAACCGATCACCGGGCGCGCAGTCGACATCCGCGGTGTCGACCTGGACGTAGTCCTTGTGACCGACGGCGCGCGTGATGACGTTCTTGCCCGCGGCCTTCTCGGCCTCGGCCTTGGTCATCATGCCGTGCTTGACCTTGTAGTTGATCAACGTGTGGTCCTCGGTGAGCTGGAGGACGTTGTCCTTGCGCACGCGGTAGACCCGGCTGTCGCCGACATGCACCGCGAACGCGAGGTTCGCGCGGATCAGCAGGGCAGAGAGGGTGGTCGACATCCCCTTCTTCTCGGGGTCGAGCTCCGCCATCCCGAAAACCATATAGCAGGCGCTCTTGACCCCGCTCTCGAGGAGTCGGCGGATCTCCCACACGCACTCGCTGTCCCCGGCGATGACCCGTTCGACGAGGCGATCCAGATCACGGCTGGCCCCCGTAACCCACATGGTCAGCTGCTCGACCGCCTCGCGGCTGGCGATCTCGCCCTTGTTGTGACCTCCCACGCCGTCGGCCACGACGTAGAACCCGCGAGCGTCATCCCGATGGAAGGCGTCTTCGTTGATCTGACGCTTCCGCCCAACGTCCGTCCGAGCTACCGATGACAGCTTCACCCGGACGCATCCTATCATGGCGACTTGGCTGCCTGCTTGCTACGATCAGCTTCGTGAGTGATGGCCCCGAGCTGGTGGCGGTGATCCGCGAGCGGTCGAGCGAGATCCTGTCCAGCTGGATCGTCCGCTTCGAGCGATCGCCGCTGCGGTTTCGGCGGCACACCAAGGCGGCCACCCACACGGCCCAGGTCTCCAATCTGATCGAGGCCTTGATCGTCGCTGCGGGGGGCGGAACCGAGCTCAAGCCGGGGTCGGATGCGACCCGTGAGCTCGAACGCAGCGCCGCGTTCCTGGGCGCTCAGTTCGCCAG
>JACCQV010000437.1 GCA_013813945.1 Deltaproteobacteria bacterium
CGCGAACCTGCTCGTCGACCTCGTCTATCTCTGGCTCGATCCCAGGCTTCGTGACCGCTGACCCCTCGCGCGTTCGCCGGTTCGTGTTCCTGCTCGGCTGGGTCAGCCTGTTCGCCGACCTCTGTTACCAGGGGATGCGCGGTGCCCTCGGGCCGTACCTCGCCGTGCTCGGAGCGAGTGCCACCGCCGTCGGCGCGGTGGCAGGAACCGGCGAAGCGATCGGCTACGGTCTGCGTTACGTCAGCGGACGGCTCGCCGACAGGACGCAGGCGTACTGGACGCTCGCGATCATCGGGTACGCGACCAACCTCGTCGCGGTCCCGTTGCTCGCGCTCGCCGGCAACTGGCCGATGGTCGCCGTGCTCGTCGGGCTCGAGCGCCTCGGCAAGGCGATCCGATCGCCCGCGAAGTCGACGCTGACCTCGTTCGCCGCGAGCGACGTCGGCGCGGGCAAGGCATTCGCGATCGCAACGGCGATGGACAAGCTCGGTGGCCTCCTTGGACCACTCCTCGTCGCTGGTGTCCTCGCGTGGAAGGGCGAGACCGTCACCGGCTTTGCGTGGGCGTTCCTCATCCTCGGGATCCCGGCGTGTCTGTCCGTCCTCGTCCTGCTTCGCGCACGGCGGCTGTACCCGGATCCACGCGCGCTCGACAAGAGCAGCGACGATGCGCCCGGCACACTCGGCTCGCGCTACCGGATCTACCTCGTCGGCGTGGCGCTGGTCGCGATCGGCCTCGCGGACTGGCCGCTGCTCTCCTATCACATGGAAAAAGCCGGCGTGCTGTCCGCGACGTGGTTGCCGATCGCGTACGCGGTGGCGATCGGCGTCGACGGCGTGGTCGCACTGGTCGCGGGCTCTGCGTTCGATCGACACCGCGCGAACGGCGGTAGTGGTGCCGGCGTGGTCTCGGTGTTTGTTCTCGTCGGGGCCGCGTACGCACCGCTGGTCCTGTCCTCGGATGCGGCCACCCCGTACCTCGCCGTCGCCGGCGTCGCACTGTGGACGATCGCGTTCGCCGCCACCGAGTCGATCGGCAAGGCGATGATCGCGACGCTCGTTCCCAAGGGCGAACGCGGCCGCGCGTACGGCGTCTACTATCTCGTGTGGGGCCTCGCGTGGTGGGCGGGTTCGATCCTGCTCGGCGTGCTCTACGATCGCGATCGAACGATCGCGTCGATCGTCGCCACGTCCGCGATGCTCGCTGGCGCCGCCGTCGTGGCGTGGTCGGCGCGTCGTGATCGCTCCGTCGATCTCGCATGAGCGCCGGCGCGCGGTATGCATCACTTTGCTGAGTGCTCGACGCGTCGTCCGTCGATCGGAACACCCCGCCAAGGGAAGGCGTGGCGCGCCGGCCAGTTGGCCGCAGCGGCGAGGACTCTGATCCTGGCGTTCCCTATGGCACGACCGCTCGCCCGCGCGGATGCGCTCGCGAAGTGACGGGCACTTCAAGGAAGGAACCAGTATGCCTATCCCGACCGAGATCACGTTTCATGAGATCCCGCACAGCGATTCCGTCGAGGCTGCGATCCATCGCTGGGTAGCGAGGCTCGAGCACGTCCACGATCGGATCATCCGCTGCATGGTCAAGATCGAGCAACCCCACAAGAGCCATCGCCAGGGCCGCGAGTTCGAGATCCACGTCGTACTCGAATGGTGGGGCGAGAACATCGCGAGCTCGCGCCATCGTCACGAGGACATCTACGTTGCGATCGCGGATGCGTTCCGCGCCTCCCGCCGGCAGCTCCTCCACCAGCGCGACACGAGGCGCGACTTCGTGAAGGCGCCAGGCACCGTCCGCCACGTCACGAACATGTAGAGCGACCGAGGCGCGGTTACGTGGCTGTCACATGAGTTGTTACAACGCCGCGTAACCGCTGGCTTCTCTCCCTCCCTGGCTGATCGAGTCGCCACTGCACTTCGTGTGCAAACGACTGATCGCACTCGCGACGGCCGTGGCATCTGCCTTGCGATGACGTTCTCGCATGCTGACCTCGACCCTGCGCCCGCTGGCGCTGGTCGCATCGCTCATGGCCACTGCCATGGGTTGCGATGCGGCCAGCTCGGAAGAAGAGACCCTCCCCGTCTGTGACGATGAAGGGAAGTGCGACGGCACCGGTACCGCCACCGATCCGTTCAAGGGACTCGGCGACATCGAGACGCGAGAGTGGGACTTCATCGTCGTCGGCTCCGGCGCCGGTGGCGGACCGATCGCGGCGAACCTCGCGCGCCAGGGCCACAGCGTCCTCTTGCTCGAGGCGGGCAAGGAGACCGGTGGCAAGACCGAGTACCAGGTGCCCGTTCTGCACCCGACCGCGACCGAGACACCCGATCTCGCGTTCTGGTACTTCGTCGATCACTTCACGGGCGGCAACCGTGGAGATTCGAAGGCGACGCCCGAAGGCATCCTCTACCCGCGCGGTGGAACGCTCGGTGGCTCCACGGCGGTCAACGCGATGATCACCGTCGCTCCGAAGAACAGCGACTGGAACAACATCGCGACGCTCACGGGCGACGCGACGTGGAGCGCAACGAACATGAAGCAGTACTTCGATCGCGTGTCGAAGTGGCTCAGCGTCGAGCGGCCGCAGATCGGTGCCGAAGTCTTGTTCGACGACAGCATCATGGCGATCCTGACGGCAACGTTCAAGGAAGCCGCGGACCGCGGCCTCGCGGGTCCCAGCGTCCGGCTCGACAATCCCGCTGCGAACCTGTTCGTGATGTTCGGCTTCCTCACGCGCGACATCAACGAGGCGCTGATGGCCGGCTTCGCTGAGGGCGTCTACCAGTTCCCGCTCGCGACGAAGAACCACAAGCGCAACGGCACGCGCGAGTACTTGATCCAGACCGCGCGTGACGCGCGCCGGTTCCCGCTCCGCATCAAGACCCAGGCACTCGTGACCAAGGTCGTGTTTGCCGACGCGCCCGACGCGATGGGCAAGTGGCGCGCGACCGGCGTCGAGTTCCTCGACGGTGCGAACCTCTACGCGGCTGACCTCAACGCCGACAACGCCGCCGCCGCTCCACGCACGATCCGCGTCAAGGCGAAGCGCGAGGTGATCCTCGCCGCAGGTGTGTTCAACACGCCGCAGCTGCTGATGCTGTCCGGCATCGGTGAGAAGGCGCAGCTCCAGCAGCACGGCATCCCGGTCAAGGTCGACGTCCCCGGCGTCGGCAAGAACCTGCAGGACCGCTACGAGGTCGGCGTCGTCACCGAGCTCGACGACGACTTCTCCTCGGTCCGCCGCTGCACGTTCGCCGCTGACCAGACCGACCCCTGCTTCCGCGACTGGCAAGATGGCAAGGGCGTCTACACCTCGAACGGTGGCGTCGCGTCGATCCTCATGAAGTCCGACCCGTCCAAGACCGAGGCCGACCTCCACATCTTCGCGCTGCCCGGCGTGTTCAAGGGCTACTACCCCGGCTACTCGACCGACGCGAACGCGGACAAGCACCACCTGACGTGGGTGATTCTCAAGGGCCACACCGAGAACAAGGGCGGTACGGTCAAGCTCAAGTCCGCGGACCCGCGCGCCCGCCCCGCGATCAACTTCCACTACTTCGATGACGGCGATGTCGATCAGGGTCAGGACACCAACGACCTGACCGCCGTCGTCAACGGCGTCGAGTTTGTCCGCAAGATCGCCGCGCGCACCGACGAGGTCGACCACTTCACGCGCCACACCGAAGTCTGGCCGGGACCTGCGACGAACACGCGCGCGAAGGTCGCCGATTGGGTCAAGAAGGAGGCGTGGGGCCACCATGCATCGTGCTCGGCGAAGATCGGCGCCACCACGGATCCCGACGCTGTTCTCGATTCGAAGTTCCGGGTCCGCGGCACCACCGGTCTGCGCGTCGTGGACGCCTCGGTGTTCCCGAGCATCCCCGGCACGTTCATCGTCCTGCCCATCTACATGATCAGCGAGAAGGCGACGGACACGATCCTCGAGAGCCTCGGCGAGACGCGCAAGAACCAGAAATTCCCGCAGTAGTGATACGTTCGGGGCGGCGTGCCGACCCCGAAGAAGCTCAAGCCGACCGCGAAGGCGCGACGCGCGCCCCGAGCTCGGGTCGAGAGCGCCGATACCTTCGTGTCGCGCGCGATGAGCCTGGTCAAGCGACGCAAGCACGAGGAGGCGGCCGAGCAGTTCCTCGCGGCGAGCAAGCTCGAGCCCGCGAACTGGCGCCTGCCGAACGACGCCGGCGAGTGCTACTTCCTGGCCGGCCGCTTCGTCGAGGCGCTGCGCTGTTACCGCACCGCCATGATGATGATGCCGGACATGGCGACGGTTCTGTTCAACCGCGGCATGGCCCAGGCCCAGCTCGGCGAGGAGCACGACGCGTTCGTGACGCTCCAGCATGTGCTCGAGCTCGAGGAGGGTCACTCCGGCGCCTACCTCGAGATCGGTAAGCTGCACGTCGCTGCAGGCCGCCACTGGGACGCGATCGACGCCTTCGATGCAGCGCTCCGCCAGCAGTCGATCGACGCACGGACCACTGCACTCGCGCTGCGCGAGAAGGCGCGGCTCCTGCTCGGGCCCCTGCACCGCGAAGCCGAGGGCCTCGATGTCATCGCCACGCTGTGGGAGCACACCGGCGATAGCGGGACGCTGGTGGCCCTCGCGCAGGAGATCCTCGAGGCTGCCAAGCCGCGAGCGGCGCGCATCCTCGACGTCGTGCTCGCAGACATGCCGAGCGAGCCGCGCGCGCTCAAGCTGCGCACGAAGCTGACGCGGCGAAGCTAGTCGCCATCGAGCGCGCGGTCTTCGCGACCCACGCGCTTCTTCTTCATGCCGAGATCCGCGAGCTTCTTGCGCAGCGTGTTGCGGTTGAGCCCGAGGAGCTCGGCCGCCTTGAGCTGATTGCCCCCGGTATGGGCCAGCACGAGGTCGAACAGTGGGCGCTCGACACGCGCGACCACCTTCTCGTACAGGTCGTGGACGGGATAGCCGTCGATCCGCGCCAGCAGGCCCGCGAGCTTCGACTTCACCATCTCCTCGAATGCGAGGTCCTCGAGCGGGACGCGCGACGCCACGGTCGGCAGCACCTCGTCGACATCACCCGCCTCGATCTTCTGACGGGTGACGCGCACGACCAGCCGGCGTGCGATCGACTTGAGCTCGGCGACATTGCCGGGCCATGGATACGCAGCGAGGCGGAGCAGCGCACGAGTCGAGACGCTCGGCTTCACGCGGCCGATCTCGAGTGCGTAGTGCTTGATCCAGCGCTCGAACAGCGCCGGCAGATCGTCCAGGCGATCGCGCAGCGGCGGAACCTCGATGCGGCGCTGCTTGAACAGATCGTAGAACTCACGCGACACGATCTGCGCCTCGACGGCGCGGTCGACATCGAGGTCGCCGGTCGCGACAACGTGGACGTCGAACGATTCGGCGGTCTCGCTGCGGCGATCGCGGATCGCGCGCTTGAGCGTGCGCTGCGACGGGCGGGACAGATCGCTGAGATCCTTGACCAGCAGCGTGCCGCCCGCTGCAGAGCGGAGCGCCCGCCGAGCACGCTCGCATGCATCGTCGGTAGCGGCCCGGCCTGGCACATCCTCGAACGACGGGCGCACCGCGACGAACCGACCGGTCGTCCGCGGTCCCCGCTGATGGAGGACGCGCGCGACGAGCTCCCGGCCGGTACCGTGCTCGCCGCAGATCAAGACAGGTGCCTCGCCATCCGCGAACGCTTCGACCTGAAGGACCACCGCGCGCATGGCCGCACTCTCGGCGACCAGGAAGTCGTTCGCCTTCAGGCTCGGACGAAGCACTATGCGGCCTCTTCGGAACCCGCGCTGTCGGAACCAAAGGCGCCGTCGATTTCATCGCGGCCCGGCGTCATCTCGGGCGACAGGCCGAGTCGGCTCTGCCGCTCGATCAGCTGCATGAAGTAATCCTCGACGAGCGCGCGCGAGGTCGCGAGGTCCGTGGTCTCCCACACCCGCAGCCGCAGCGAGTTGCAGCCGTAGAGGCCGCGCGCGTACCACGCACACGCCTTGCGGACCTCGTGCAGCGTGCGCGGGCCCTTCTTGAGCTGCTCGATCAGATCGACATGACGGCGGAACACCGCGAGGCGCTCTTCGAGGCCCGGCTGCCCGGGATCCGGGCGACCCGACGTGACCTCGCGCAAGCGCGAGAACAGCCACGGGTTGCCGAGCGCGCCGCGACCGATCATCACCGCGTCGCAGCCGGTGTGCTCGCGCATGCGGAGGTACCCCTCGATGTCGACGACGTCGCCGTTTCCGACGAGTGGGATGTGCGAAGGAAGTGCGTCGCGCACGAGCTTGATGATGTCGGGGTCGCTCTTGCCCGAGAAGCCCTGGGTCCGCGTCCGGCCGTGGACGGTGATCATCTTCGCGCCGGCCTCGACCATCGCGCACGCGAACTCGGGTGCGTTGCGGTGAGCCTGATCCCAGCCCGCGCGGTGCTTCACGGTGACGGGCACGTTCGCCGGCACGGCGTTGACGACCGTGCGCACGAGCTCCTGGGCAATCTGCGGCTCGCGCATCAGCGCGGAACCGCACTCGCCTGCCACGACGCGCTTCGCCGGGCAGCCCATGTTGATGTCGACGAGCGACGCGCCGATCGAGACCGCGAGCTTGGCGGCCTTGTCCATCATCTCGGGCTCTCGGCCAAAGATCTGGACGCCGAACTGGCGGCCCTCGAGCGAGGCCGTGAGCTTGCCCGTGGTCTTCGGATCGCCGACCGACAGCGCGTGCGCGGACAGGAACTCGGTGATCGTGAAGCCGACGCCGAACTCCTCGCACACGGTCCGGAACGGGAGATCCGTGACGGCCGCCATCGGTGCGAGGAGCACCGGCGTGTTCACCGTGAGATCGCCGATCCGCATGGGCTGTCTTGTACAGGATCGAACGCGGCGAGAAAACCGGAAATGTGACGGATACCCGCCCGCAAGACCGTGCAGGATTCCCAGGTGGCGGCGCTGGACAGGTCCCTCGAGCTCCTGGGTACGAATCGCACCCGGGTACCAGCCCTCGAGCCCGGCGCGCGTGGACCTATGCGGCGGCCGTGCTCGTCGCGGTGACGCTCGCGGCGCTCGTTCTCGCGAGCCAGCATTCGCTGCCCGAGATCTAGCGGTCAGGAAGATCGTCGGGCTCGTTCACGTTGAACAGCGCACGGAGCTCCGGATCGATCTCGCGCAGCTCGCTCTCTTCGATCCACGCGACGCGCAGGCCGTCATCGGTGAGCAACGCGCTCGCCTTGAGCTGCTTCTGGGCGAGTCGGCGGTCGAGGTGCGGGCGAACCGCCGCGGTCCGGAGCACGCACACGAGCGGCTCGGGCATGCCGCCGATCCGGATCCCGACGGCATCCACATCGTTCGTCGCGGCAGCGAGCAGTCGATCCAGGAGCGCGCCGCTGATGTACGGCATGTCGCCGGCGAGCACGAGTAGCCACACAGTCCGCGACTCCGCGACTCCGGCGGCGATGCCGGCGAGCGGCCCTGCGCCGGCGATGCGATCGGCCACGGTCTTGTGCCCGGGAATCGCGGCCTGCGCCGAGACGATGATGTCGGCGACGCGCGGCAACAGGACGTTACACTGCCGGTCGAAGATCGACAGACCATCGACGAGGAGCGCGCTCTTGTCGATACCGCCGAGTCGCGTCGCGCGACCCCCAGCGAGGATCAGAGCAGTGACGTCGGAGCGAACCATCAGCGCTTCAACAGTAGCTCGATGTCGTCCTGCGCGGGAGTCGTGACCTCGGGCCCGTTCGGCGAAAGGTAGACCGAGACCTCGGTGCGCACTCCGAACTGGCCTGCGAAGTACAGTCCGGGCCCGACGGTGAACCCGGTGCCGGGGGTCAGGATCCGCGTGTCGCGGACCTCGTAGTTGTCGAGATCGGCGCCACCGCCCTGCAGGTCGTTGTCGAGCGAATGACCCGTGCGGTGCATGACGTTGTCGGCGTAGCCGGCCTTCTTGATGAAGGCGCGCGTCGCGTCATCGACACCGGCGCCCGTGATCGGGCGGTGCTTGCGGCTGCGGTCGGTGATCAGCGCGAGCGCTTGATCGCGCGCGAGGCTCGCAGCCTCGAACGCCTTGCGAACCGGCTCGGCTGCGGCGTTATCCGCGACCGCGACCCAGGTATGCGCGGCCCAGATGCCCTCGGGCTTGTCGACCTTGGCAGCGAGCGAGATCACGATGACGTCGCCGCGTCGGATCGGTGCTGCCTTCGCCGCGTTCGGCACGTAGTACGGATCCGCGGTGTTCGCACCCGCCGCGACGACCGGCGGTGTCGACGCAAGGCCACGCATCGTCATGCCGCGCACGAGGCGCTGCTGCAGATCGTATTCGGTGATCGCCTGGCCGGTCTGGAGCGACTTCGCAGCGAACGCCAGCGCATCCTTGCGCAGTTCCATCAGGTGGTGGACGGCGACGAAGTGCGCGGTCCGGCCGGCGTCGCCCCAGATCGCCTTGGTGAACTGCACGAGAGTCTCCGACGAGCGAACCTGCACGCCGGCTGCGCGGATCCGCTCTACCGTACCGGCATCGACGCGCGAGATGCTCGGAACGGCCGCCTTCGGCGAGTACTCGAGCGCGACGCTGCGCGCACCCTTGAGCAACACCTTGAGCTGCTTGTCGAGATCGCGATACCCGACGTACGTGAGCTTCTTGCCCGGCAGGTGATCGAAGCTGCGCTGCTCCGACGAGTGCACGAGAGCGAGCGGCGGCCCCTTTGCGGGCAGGAAGTAGAACCACGGACGCGTGGGGTGACCCTCGGGAGCGACGAGCCGCGATGCAATCGGGTTCTCGCCGTCGCGATCGAACAGCAGCCACCCATCGAGGCGCTGCACCGCGAGCAGGCCCTGCACCGCGGTGAGATCCGAGATTCCGACGCGCGCCGGAATCGACGCCGGCAGCGGCGCTGGCTCCGCGTACGGATCCGTCAGCCGCGAGCCCTTTCCTGGCATCACCGCCGGCGCACTAGCCGGATCCGGACCGGGCGGTCCGAACGGATCGACCTTCGGCGGCTTGGCCTTCGGATTGGCCTTGCCCGGTTTGGTCGCCTTGCCCTTGGGAGGCGGCGGAGCGGGCGGCAGAGGTGCCTCGACTGCGGGGACCTCGGCGTACGGGTCATCCGGCGTCGCTTTCTTCGGCTTCGGCTTCGGAGGCGGAGCCGGCGGATCCGCGTACGGGTCCGTCGGCGCCTGGGCGTACGGATTGACCGGGTCGCTCGCGATCGGAGGACCCTTTGGCGTCGGCTTGCCGCCGTCACCGCCCGGCTGGGCCAGCGCGACCGATGACAACAACACGAGAGCGAGCGTGAGGATGCGATTCATGTGTGCTCCACCCGAGCGAGCTCCGCGATCAGCTGGTCATGAATAGCACCGTTTGTCGCGACGACCTCTCCCGCGTGAGGGTCGAAGGCCCCTCCCCGTGTGTCTGTCACGGTCCCGCCCGCCTCCTGGACGATCAGGGCGCCCGCCCCGACGTCCCACGCCTTGAGGCTAAGCTCCCAGTAGCCGTCGAACCAACCTCGCGCTACGCAGCAGAGATCCAGCGCCGCGGATCCCAGCCGGCGGCAAGCTCCGGCAACCCGCTGCATGTGCGCCCATTCCGCAAAGTTGTTGACCGGCGTCGTCGCGAGGTCGTAGGGGAAGCCGGTCGTCAACAGGGCACGGTCGATCCGGGGCGTCGTGCTGACCCGCAGCGGCAGGCCAGCACTATCGTGCGCTCCGCCGCCTCGCGAGGCCTCGAACCACCAGCCGAGCAGCGGCGCACCGACCACGCCGGCGAGCAACGTGCCGCGATCCTCGACCGCGATCGACACGCACCAGATCGGAAGCCCGTGCGCGAAGTTCACCGTGCCGTCGATCGGATCGACGAGCCAGCGCAAGCCGCTGGCCTGCTGTCCGCCGCCCTGGCCGGCCTCCTCGCCGAGCACCGGGATCCCCGGCGCGTGCTCCTCGAGCACCGTCCGGATCAACTCCTCGGACCGGAGATCCCACTCGGTCACGAGATCGCGAGGGTTGTCCTTGCTGCGGATCTCCTCGGGCCGCGCCGTCTGCAACAAGCTCGAGGCCGCTCGCACCGCCGCGCGCGCAGCAGCGAGGAGATCGTGAGTCATAGATCGAGGCGCATCGCGACGAGCTGCGCACTCTTGCCGCGCTCGGGGTCGCCGATGTTCGCAAAGGTCTCGCTGTTCGCGACGGCCTTGGAGAGAGTCGAGCGATCCACGACGCGGAAGCCGAACTTCGCCGCGAAGAAGTCGCTCGCTGTCTCGGTCAACAGGTAGATCCGGCGGACGCCGCGCCACCGCGCCTGGCTGACCGCCGTATCGGCGAGCATCCAGCCATAACCGGCGCCGCGGAACTCGCGATCCACCGCGAGCGAGTGGAGGATCGCATCGTCACCGTGCACCTCGAGAGCCACCACGCCCGCGAGCCCGTTCTCGTTGCGCAGCGTGAAGAAGCTCGCCATCTGCTCGTCGCGAGCAGGCTCCGCGAGCTCGACGGACGCGAGCAGCGTCTTCACCGTCGGGAAGTCGGCGCGCTGTGCGGGGCGCATCGCATCGCCGATCGCATCGAGCAGCTTGTCGTGCAGCCCGTCGAAGCTGCCCGACGACAGCACGCAAACCACGTCGCCAGGTGCGGCGCTCTCGGCGAGCTGCTTGACGATCGAGTCGACCTCGGGCGTGTACGCGGCCTTCGTGCCGCGCTGGTGCAGGTCGAGGGCGAGGCGCTCGGGATCAAAGCGGTCGGCCGGGGGGATCTTCGACGCATCGTACAGGCGCCCGACGATCACCTCGTCGGCGTATGCGAACGCGTCCGCGAACTCGTTCTGGAAGGTCTTGCGCCGGCTCGTCGCCGACCGCGGCTCGTACACCGCAATCAAACGGCGCTTCGGGTACCGCTTGCGCAGCGCCTTCAGCGTCTCGCGCACGGCGGTGGGATGATGCGCGTAGTCGTCGAGCACGGTGACGCCACCGGCGATCCCGCGCAGCTCCTGGCGCCGCCGCACGCCTGCAAAGCTCGCGATGCCGCGCTGGATGTCACGGATAGAAACACCGCGCGAATGAGCCACCGCGATTGCCGCGACGCAGTTCGCGACGTTGTGCTTGCCGACGAGCAACGTATCGAACCGCTCGATCTTCTCGTTGCCGTGGTGCACGTCGAACGAGACGCGGCCGCTCTTGCCGACCTCGCAGTTACTGGCCCACCAGGTCACGCCCGGGGGCGGCGTGCCATCGGAGCCGGCGTCATCGACGACGCAGTACTGTTCGACCTTGCAGCCGGCGAGCTTTGCGATCGCGAGCGCATCGGGAGAATCGGCGGCAACGACGAGAAGCCCGTCCGATGGCAACAGCCCGGCGAGCTTCTTGAACGTGTCCTTGACCGCATCGAACGACGCGAAGATGTCGACGTGGTCGAGCTCGACGGACGTCAGGATCGCCGTGCTCGGACGGTAGTGGAGGAACTTGGGGCCCTTGTCGAAGAACGCGGTGTCGTACTCGTCGCCCTCGATGACGAAGTCGGGTCCCTTGCCGAGACGATAGCCCTGGCCGAGCGCGACCGGGACACCACCCACGAACAGCGACGGATCGCGGCCGGACACCTGGAGGATGTGCGCGATCACCGACGTCGTCGTGGTCTTGCCGTGCGTGCCGCACACGACGATCGGATGCTTGCCATCGAGCAGGCGCTCGCCGAGCACCGCCGGGAACGAGGTCAGGGTGACACCCTGCTCCTGCGCCGCCTTCACCTCGACGTGATCCTTGCCGTGGACGTTCCCGACGACGACGAGCTCGGGTTTCCACCCGAGGTTGTCCGCCGAGTACGGCATCATCACCGGCACGTTGAGTGCGGCGAGCTGCTCGCTCATCGGTGGATACACGGCGGCGTCAGAGCCACGCACTTCGTGACCCGCCTCCGCAAGGAGACCGGCGACTGCACCCATCCCGGTGCCCCCGATTCCGATCAAGTGAATCTTCACGCCGCCGCGCAAGGTACCCATCCGACCTCGTCGGGTAAAGCCGTGAGATCGGCTATTCTCGAACCCGGAAATGGACGGCCCGCAGCACGAACGCCGGCATCATTTTCGGGGCAAGGCACGCCCCGGACGCGTGATGCCATTGAAGTTCCGAGCGCCGCCCCACACTGCGTGGGTCGCGGCCGAGAGCGCCAACATCGGCGTGGGTGGTGCCTTCATCGTGTCGCCGCTGGTCCAGCCCGTCGGCGCCGCCCTGACCATCGAGCTGACGTTGCCCACGACGGAGCAGACGTTCCTGCTACCCGCGGTGGTGCGCTGGTCCGCCGTGAACGGGATGGGCGTTCAGTTCGTCGGCGTCGATGTCGACGTTCTGCTCGAGCTCAACGACTTCTTCTCGTCGCTCACGAGCACGCCGCGCGTGTAGCACGAGCTCGTAGGTTCCCGACGGGATCCGCATCGTGGTGTCCATGAACGAGACCTCGACGGCGTCCACGCGCGTCGACGACCTCGCGAGGGGATCTGCCACGTCGAGGCGGAAGCCGTGCTCGATCAGGAACGCGTCGAGCGCGACCAGGTCCGGGAACGTCGCGAGCGCGCGGACGTCGACCGAGAAGTGGTGGGCCCGCGGTCCGAACGCCGCGACCCACGCCGCATGCTCGCTCTCTGCACGCAGCACCTGGTAGTCCGCGCACGTGAGCTGCCAGGGCCGCCCCGACGCAGCGAGCCCGTCGCGCGGGAACCGCGGTGGCAGCTGCTCGATCAGCCCGCCGATGATCTCCTGGGCACGCGGCGAGAGCTCGTCGACCAGAACCTCGGCGATCAGGACTTTCGGCAGGTCGGGATCCGGTGGCGCCCAGGATCTCGCTCGCACGTGCGGCGCTTCGCTGCGGTGCCGATCGCGCCCACGCCAGCCGAGCTCCTCGAAGGCTCCGGCGATCGCCTCCATCCCGATCCTCGGGCCGGCAAACGTCCGCACCGCGACGTGGTCGTGATGGATCAGCTCACCTCGTGCCGCGAGCAGGTGATGAACACCCTCCGCTTGCGGGGTGGACGCGACGTAGTCCGTCCACAGAGCATCGAGAAGACCGATGGAAGTCACTTTGCCAAGGATGACAAGGGTTGCAGAATTGAGAAGCACCGCACACCGTGAGCAATTGCCCCGTGCTCAGGGGCTCACTTGGTCGGACGCGGACACGCCTTGCGATCGGGCTCCACGGCCCCCGAGGCCGGGCTTGCGATCAGCACGGCACCCGTGCACGGGACGATCACACGCCAGGCGAGGACATCGACGAGCAAGCCGTCCTTGCCGGCGAGCTGCCAGCGTTTGCGATCGGCGATCTTGATGACCATCTGCACGCGCGATCCCTTCACAGAATCGCCGTAGGCCTTCGCAGCCGCCTCGTCGGCGAACTGCCGTGCATTGTCATAGAGCAGCGCGGCTGCGCCCTTCACGCGGAACGGCTTACCTTCGATCTGCATGCCCGCACACCGGACACAGG
>JACCQV010000442.1 GCA_013813945.1 Deltaproteobacteria bacterium
CTGCCAGCGCCGGGACCATCACGATCCCCGGAGGCACCACGGGGACCGTCGTACTTCCTCCAGTGGCGTGGAGCAAGAACACGAGGATCTGCGGCCACTTCCCGTCGGAGATCGGACCCTCCGCGTATAGTCTCCGGCTCATGGTCGCGCCGCGCACGACGGTCATCGTCAATCCCAACTCGCAGGGCGGAAAGCTCCGCGGGCGGTGGCACGAGGTCTCCGAGACCCTGAGCCGGGCGTTCCCGTTCGAAGAGGCGATGACCACGGGCAAGGGCGATGCGACCACCCTGACGCGGGACGCGCTGCGCGCGGGCGCGGAGCGAATCGTCGCGGTCGGTGGCGACGGAACGATCAATGAGGTGGTCAACGGCTTCTTCGAGAACGGCGTGGCGATCGCGCCCGAGGCGGGCCTCGGGATGATCCCGTACGGCACGGGCGGAGATTTTCGGCGCACGCTCAAGCTCTCCACCGAGATCGCGGACGCGGCGGCGGTGATCGCCGCGAACAACCGAATCAAGATCGATGTCGGTCGCCTCGACTTCACGACGATGGCCGGCGACGCGGCGACCCGGATGTTCGCGAACATCGCGTCGTTTGGAGTGTCGGGTGTCGTGGATCGGCTGGTGAACGAGTCGGGCAAGAAGCTCGGTCGGCTCTCGTTCATGTTCGCGGCGGCGCGGGCGACGTTCTCGTACAAGAACCAGCGCGTGCAGCTGGTGCTCGATGGCAAGGACCGCGTCGAAGCCACGATCAACACCGTCGCGGTGGCAAACGGGAAGTACTTCGGCGGCGGGATGATGATCGCGCCCAATGCCGAGGTCGATGATGGTCAGTTCGACGTGATCGCGATGGGTGATTTTGGTCTCGGGGAGACGCTGGTCAGCGGGCGTCGCCTGTTCAAGGGCACACACCTGGCGATGGACAAGGTGACCGCGCGTCGCGCCAAGGTGGTCGAGGCGGAGGGTATCGATCCGGGCAGCGTGATCGAGCTCGACGTCGACGGTGAGAATCCGGGCAAGTTGCCGGCGCGCTTCGAGCTCGTTCCGGCGGCGATGTGGATGATCGTTCCCTGAACGATGTTGCGGGTCGTCCACAGCAATCGCGTCGAGAGCCTGCTCGCGGCGCTCCTCGAGGCGCTGCCACCCGCGGACCCGTTCGCACCATCGACGATCGTCGTCGGTAGTCACCTCGTTGCTCGCTGGCTGCGGCGGGAGATCGCGTTCGCGCGCGGCATCGCTTCCGGGCTCGAGCTGCCGACGTTCGAGCGCTTCGTCGAGCACACGTGGGCCGAGCCGGCGGCCGGGCTCGTCGCGATCGATCGCGCGCAGCTTGCGGCGGTGCTCGCGTCCGTGCTCGCGGATGGCGCGGTCGTGCGCAAGCTGCCCGCGGTCGCGACGTATCTGGCCGCAGCGCCCGACGCGGGCGATCGGGCGGGCCCACGTCGCGTGCAGCTGGCGACTCACCTCGCGACGCTGTGCTGGGGCTATGCAGCGTCACGGCCGGACTGGATGCCTGCGTTGATCGCCGGGCATCTGCCTTCGGAGCTCGAGGGGGATCCGACCGCACGGTGGCAGGCTTCGCTGATCGCGGCCGCCTTTGCGCGGATCGCCGCATCGGATCCCGATCGGCACCACGCACTCGGGCCGATGTTGCCGTGGGCGCGACGCCGGTTGCAGCTGCCCGCACCGACGATCGCGCCAATCTCGGTGTTCGGGGTGTCGTACCTGACGCGCGCGCAGCTCGAGGCACTCAGCGATCTCGCCGCGGCCAGCGACGTCACGGCGTACCTCCTCGATCCATGCCAGGAGCTGTGGGACGACGTCGCCGGGCGCCGCGCCGCGGAGACCACCACGGATCCGCTGCCGCTCGTGCTGTGGGGACGGCCGGTGCGGGACACGCTGGCGTCACTCGTCGAGCGCACCGGCGGCGACCTCGACGGTCGGTTCTCCGACGACGAGCCTCGCACGACGGCGCGGGAACGGCTGCTCGCCGATGTGCGGGCGCGGCGCGCGC
>JACCQV010000465.1 GCA_013813945.1 Deltaproteobacteria bacterium
CAAGCTGCCCGAGCCGACCAGCGTGCACTGGCACGGCGTGATTCTCCCCGCGGGCATGGACGGCGTCGCGGGGCTGACGCAGAAGGCAATCCCCGTCGGCAAGACGTTCAAGTACGAGTTCACGATGAAGAAAGCGGGGACGTTCATGTACCACCCGCACTTCGACGAGATGGTGCAGATCGCGCTCGGCATGGTCGGGATGATCGTCGTGCATCCGAAGCGCCGTGATGCACGGCGAGTGCGCGACTACTCGATGATGGCGCACGAGTGGATGATCCCGATCGGATCGCGTCGACCAGATCCGATGGCGATGAGCGACTTCAATGTCCTCACGTTCAACAGCAAGGCGTTCCCTTCGACCGAGCCGCTCGTCGCCGAGCTCGGTGACCTCGTCAGGATCCGACTCGGTAATCTCGGGCCGATGGACCATCACCCGATCCACCTCCACGGCTACGAGTTCGAGGTGGTCGAGACCGATGGCGGCCGTGTCCCGAAGGAACGCCGCTGGCCGGAGACCACGACGCTGGTGCCCGTCGGTGCGGTGCGTGTGATCGAGTTCGTCGCCGACAACCCGGGCGACTGGGCGTTCCACTGCCACATGACCCATCACGTGATGAATCAGATGGGGCACGACGTCCCGAACCTGATCGGTGCCGACACCAAGGGACTCGATGCGCGCGTGAGCCGCGTGGTGCCGGGCTACATGACGATGGGCTCAACCGGCATGGGCGAGATGCACAAGATGGATGTGCCCGATAACTCGATCTCGATGCTCGGCGGCGAAGGGCCGTTCGGGCTGGTCGACATGGGCGGCATGTTCACGATTCTCAAGGTTCGCAAGCAGCTCACAGGGGACATGGACCCCGGCTGGTACGACCACCCAGCTGGCACGGTTGCCGGCGAAGCGAGCGCGGCAGATCTTTCGCGCGACGGCATCAAGACCTGAACGGAATACTCATGAAGAACTCGATCATCGTCGCAATCCTCGTCTCGTGATCGCCGCATGGGCCGACACCTTCGATGCGTCACACGCAGGTGGCGCGCACGAAGGTCACGGCACGGGCACGGGTGGTCACGACCATGGTGCGATGAACCACGGCAGCCCGGCTGCACCGCCAACGAACGCGCCTGCGTCGCCATCCAAGCCTGCGACTCCGACGCGGTTCCAGATCGCCGTGACCAGCGCGGGCTTCGAGCCGAAGAACGTCACGGTTCCTCGCGGCAAGCCGGTCGTGCTCACATTCGAGCGTCGAGTCGAACGCACGTGCGGTACGGAGGTCGTGATGGTCGTCGACGGCAAGAAGATCGAGAAGGACCTGCCATTGAACAAGCCGGTGGAGCTCGTGATGACGTTCGGGACCGCCGGAGTCGTGAAGTACGCCTGCTCGATGGACATGATCCGCGGGACGATCACGGTCCAGTAGAGTGGTCACGGGCGAACGGCGCGATACAGCGACATCGTTCCCAGCGGCGTGCGAAAGCGCCTTGTCTTGGCGACATCCTCACCCCGCTCGCTGGATCAGCTCGAGCAAGCGTCCGCGAGCGTTGTCCGTCGTCGTCTCGAATCCGTCGAGCAGCTGCACGCCAAGGAACGCGAAGCGCATCGGGGGGGCGTGTGCGCGTCCCCAGTCCGCAATGTGGAGCTCGCCGCCTGGCTTCAGCGCACGCCGCGCCGAGCTGAGCGAACAGAGCTTTCCGACGAAGTCGAGGTGATGGAACAGCAGGCTCGACGTGACCCGATCGAAGCTCGCGTCGGGAACGCCGAGGCTCCACGACATGCCTTCGCGGAGCTCGAGAGCAAGACCCTCATCACGCGCCCTGCCGCGCGCGATCTCGGGGCGTGGGGATCACCGTCGATGCCGACCACGGTCGCGTCGGGCGAAGAGCGCTTCAGCAACATCGTCAGCGTGCCCGTGCCGCATCCGACATCGAGCAGGCGATGCTCCGGTTGCAAGGCAACCTGGTCGACCAGCGCAGCTTTGAATACTCGTTCACGCGTAATCGCGGCAACGATCGGATCGTAAAAGCGCGTCAGCGCATCGAATCGGAGCGCCGGGATGTAACGGGCCATTGATGTCAGGCAGACGCAGCGGATCGCCGTTCATTACGGAGTGAACGTGACCTCGTTGGAGGTCGTCTCGCCGGCCGAGTTCATCGCCATGATCTGGTAGACGTAGGTCGTTCCGGTCACGACCGACGAGTCGTGATACTGGGTCCCATTGAAGTCGACCGTGGCGACGTCGTCGTAGGCGCCGCCCATCGGCTTGCGCAGCACCATGAAGTGATCCTCGTTGTCCGAGTTGTCCTTCCAGGTCAAGTGACCGCCACCACCGACGTTCGAGACGGCGAGATTGGTCGGGGCAACCGGTGGGGCAGCGGCATCGCCATGCTCGGAACCACAGGCGGCGACCAGACCCAGAATGGCGACGAAGATGACGGAACGCATGGCTTACAGTCATCACGAGAGGCCGGCGGTCGTCAACTGTGACCAAGGCGTCACAGCTGACGAACCGTACGACTGGGGCTACGCTCAAGCCTGCGGTGTTGTTGAGGTTCGAGGCCAGCAGATCGCACCGAAGGTCCCTGGGACTTCGGGCACTCATCTTGGATAGGAGACGGTTCATGGTCCTGTGGAACCTGCGAATGCTCTGTGTGGCGACGCTCCTCTCGGTCGCAGCCTGCGGCGACAACGACGCGCCGTCGGATCAGGGCATCGAGACGCTGACAGACACCAATCCCGATCCGAGCATCGTCGAGGTCGAGCTCGTCGCGGCCGAGGGCGCGCACGAGTACCTGCCCGGGAAGCCCGCGGACGTCTGGGGCTTCCGCGACGGTGCGCGCGCTGGATCCAAGGTCACGATCCCGGGGCCGATGCTGGAGGGCAAGCTCGGCGATCGCGTGATCGTTCACTTCAGGAACGAGTTGCCCGAGGAAACCACGATCCACTGGCACGGAATCCGACTACCGCATCGCCACGACGGGACGCCGGCATCGCAGCAGCCGATTCCGCCGCGCGGCACGTTCGACTACGAGTTCCCGCTGATGGACGCGGGTCTGTTCTGGTTCCATCCGCACATGCGCGGTGACGTGCAGATCGAGCGCGGGCTGTACGCGCCGCTGCGCGTGCTCGCAGACGACGGAATCGACGTCGCCGCCGACCGCGTGTTCGTTCTCGACGACGTAAAAATCGCGTCGACGGGCAAGCTCTCCGAGCTGACAGACAACCTCGACCTCATGCTCGGTCGGCAGGGCAACGTGATCATGGTGAATGGGGAGGCGGGCCGCGTGATCGATGCGACGTCCGGCAGCCGTGAGCGATGGCGATTCGTGAACACCGCGAACGGCCGCTACTTCAACCTCGAGCTACCGGGCTACAAGTTCCTGGTCGTCGGCTGGGACGGCGGGCTCGTGAACACACCGTACGAGACCGATACGTTGCTGCTCACGCCGGGCGAGCGCTACGACGTCATCGTCGAGCTCGCCGGGTCGCCTGGCGACAAGCTCGCGCTGCGCACAGTGCACTACGATCGAGGTCACAACATCCCGGACCCCGGGCCGATCGACTTGCTGACGATTGACCTCGGCGCCGCAGGCCGCGCTCCAGCCGCGATGCCAGCGACCTTCGGGACGGTCGGCCCGGTGGTGTTCGATACCGCGACGCTCCGTCGGCGGTTCATCCTTCGGGAGGACGACACGATCCCCGCAGCCCCCGTATTCACGATCAACGACGAAGCGTTCCCGAATATCACGCCGGTACAGGCATCGATGGGGACCGAGGTCTGGGAGGTCCAGAACGAGAGCGAGATGGACCATCCGTTCCATCTGCACGGGATGTCGTTTCAGGTGCTCGACGATGCCGGCGTTCCGATCGAACCCCTCGGCTGGAAGGACACGTTCAACGTCACCCGCGAGACCACGCGGCGCTTCGTCGTGAAGATCGATTCTCCCGGTCGATGGATGTACCACTGCCACATCCTCGAGCATGCCGAGCGCGGCATGATGGGCGAGCTCGAGGTGGCGCCCTGACCTGTGACGTTGACGGTTACAGGTGACGCAGTGGATCACGCATCACGTCCTCCGCGTTGCCCGTGAGGCGCGCTGGTCGGGCGTGACCGTTGCAGAGCAGCGGCAGCAATGAAGGTCCCCGTTCTGCTGGTAGCGCCGGCTGCCAACGCGGACGAGCTGAGCAAGCAGCTCGCGAAGGACTTCACCGTCACCGCCGTCGATGACCTCGAACGTGCGCGGGCGCTCGTTCAGGTCGGCGCGTTCCCGCTCGTGGTCGCCACCGATCCGTTCCGGGGAAAGCTACCTGGAACCGTGGACGTCACGACCTGACGCTCGACGTACGCGCGGTCGCGGAACGAAGCTCGAAGTCACCGGGTTCCCAGGTCATCGGCGCTTCACTGCGGCGACGCTGGCCCTTGCCGTCGAGCGCGCGGGATTTCAGTTGCAGGCCGCGAGACCATGTCGGGTCCATTTCCGATCGGTTGCGTCGTGGCTACGCGCTGAGGCGAGACTTCATGCGAACCGCCACGATTAGACCGGATGCGAACGTGATCGCCGCGACGAGCCACACCGCTGCGTCGACGCCGAATGCATCGGCGGTGAGGCCCGCGAGGATCGCACCGACTGCGTAGCCCAGGTCGCGCCACAACCGATAGATGCCAACCGCCGATGCGCGCCAACTCGGATGCGCGACATCTCCGATCGCCGCGAGCAGCGTCGGATACACCATCGCGGTACCTGCTCCGAGCAGCACCGCGCCGATCGCGAATCCGGCGAACGCCGACGACATCGCGATCAGTGCGATTCCGATCGCTTGCACCCACATGCCCGTCGCGATCAGCCATTTGCGACCGATGCGATCGGACAGCGCGCCCGTGAATAGCTGGCCGATGCCCCACACGGCCGGATAGATCGCAGCGAGCCACGCGATCCTGGTGATCGACACCTCGGCGGCGGCGTAGAGCAGCGGGAACAACCCCCAGGCCATGCCGTCATTCAAGTTGTTCACGAGCCCGGCCTGGCTCACCGAGGACAGGTTGGGATCCGTGAATGAGGTGCGCATGAACAACTCGCGCTGGGTGAACGGCGCAGCAGCTGCGAGCCCGCTCGCTTCCTCGCGCGCATGCGCGTTCGTGTCGCGAACCACCAGCGACAGCGCGAGCCCGAGGGCGACGTAGGCCACACCGAGGTAGAAGGGTTCAGGCCGCAGCCCGTAGACGGACGCCACGTAGCCGGTCGCGAGCGCAGAGACGGCCACGGCGCCGTAACCCGCGAACTCGTTCAAGCCCATCGCAAATCCCCGCCGCTCGGGGCCGGCGAGATCGATCTTCATGATCACCGTCGTCGACCAGGTGAGTCCCTGGCTGATCCCGAGCAGCACGTTCGCGAACAAGATCCAGCTCCAGGACGGCGCCCACATGAGCATGAACGGAACAGGGATCGCGACCGCCCAGCCGACCAGCAACACGCGCTTGCGGCCGATGACGTCGGAGAGTCGGCCCGCAAGGTAGTTCGTGAACGCTTTCGAGATTCCGAACGCGACAATGAACGACAGCACCGCGGCATGTGCCGCGAGATGAAATTCTTGCTCGGCGATCGCGGGAAGGATGGTGCGTTCGAGTCCGATCATCGCGCCAACGAACGCGTTGACGACGACGAGCAGCGTGAACTGCCCCAGGTTCGCGCCGAGTCCTAGTCGGACCTCGGCTCGCGAGCTCACGCCGGCAGTCCCTGGTTGAATCGCATGATCTCATCCATGCCGACGGGCTTCGGAGGTGCCGTCGTGCCGACCTCATCGACGAACGCCTCCGAGGTCAGTGCCAGCAGTGGATTCCAGTGCTTCTCGAAGGCGAGCGTGCTCATCGGCTTGCCGCTGAGCCCGGCGCCACAGGGCGAGCCGCTGAAGTACGCGGGATAGACCTCGAGAGTTTCGGGAAGTACGAGCAGCTTGTCGTGGAGGCTGCGATGCAGCTCGGCTGCATTGTCGCGCTCGTGGCCGGGCAGGTCAGGGCGCCCGACGCTGCCGACGAACAG
>JACCQV010000466.1 GCA_013813945.1 Deltaproteobacteria bacterium
CCAGCGTCTGGAAATGGAACATCGACCCGGTATCGGCCGGTGGCTCGGCCGGTTGCCTCGGAGTCGCCTACGCAGACGCCTACGCCTACGCCTACGAGGTCAACACAAGCGATCCCTGGGGTTAGTCCTGCGCTAGGCTGCCCGCGATGCGGCGCGCAGCGATCCTCGTGGCACTGACGGGCTCGCTGGCGGCAGCCGACAGCTCCCGCAAGGTCGCGCCCGTCGCCGCCGTCGAGGATTCGTGCAGCGACGGCAGCGGCACTGCATGCAAGCGCCACGCACTCGATGGCTTTGCCGCAGCGCTCGCGGCACAGCGCGCCGGCACCGCTGCTCATCCGCTCCGGATTTCGTACGTCGGCGACTCGCTCACCGCGGACGATCAGATCACGCATGCACTTCGCACGCGACTCGCTGCGCTGGTCGGTGATGGCGGACCTGGCTTCACGTTCGCGGCTCCTCCGCACCCGTACTGCCAGCACCGCACCGTGACTCGCGTCATCACGGGGCCATGGCGCGTGCACGGGCTCTCCAAGGGAGCGCCTCCCGATCACCTGCTCGGGCTGGGCGGCAGCGCAGAGACGGTGGGCGGCGGCACCATCCGCTGGGTCACGAAGACGCCGGTCACGCGCATCGACATCCACTACCTCGCACAACCACGCGGCGGATCGTTCGCCGTGCTCGCCGATGGAGCGAACATCGGAGCGATCGAGACCACCGCCGACCGCAAGCGCGCCGCGTTCGCACAGCTCGAGGTTCCCGAGGGAGCCAAGAAGATCGAGCTCGTCGCGCGCGGGCGCGTCCGACTGTTCGGCGCGTCGCTCGAGGCAGCAAAGGGCGCCGTCGTCGACAACCTCGGCGTCGTCAACGCGACGGCGAAGCAGGTGGTCACGAACAACCACCCCGAGCACCTGCGCAATCAGCTCGCGCGTCGCGGTCCCGATCTCGTGATCGTGATGCTCGGGACCAACGAGGCCGAGTGGATCGCCGCGAAGAGCTCCGGCATGGCCGAGCACGAGCGGCTGTTCGGCGACCTGCTCGCCACCGTGCGCGCGGCGAATCCGAAGAGCTCCTGCCTCGTCGTGTCTCCGCTCGATCAGATCGACTGGCGCGTCGAAGCCATGCCGGCGCGCGAATCGATCCCCGCGATGGTCGACGCCCAGCGCCGCGCTGCGACCGCGAGAGGCTGCGCGTTCTGGGACACGTACGCGTGGATGGGCGGCACCGGCTCGTCGAAGCAGTGGTTCAAGCGCGGTCTCGTGATGAAGGACTTCCAGCACCCGACCACCGCGGGCTCGACGCGGATCGCCGATGCCCTCTATCGCGCGCTCGTGACCCCATGAGCCATGCGTTCCGGATCGTCAACGTGTTCACCGTCGACGGTGACCCGTTCTCGGGAAATCCGCTGTGCGTGTTCGAGGACGCGCGTGGTCTGTCGACCGAGCAGATGCAGTCGCTCGCTCGCCAGATGAACCTGTCGGAGACGACCTTCGTGTTGCCTGCGACGGGCGATGCCGATGCCCACGTCCGGATCTTCACGCCCGGGTTCGAGATGCCGTTCGCCGGTCACCCGACGCTCGGTACCGCCTCCGTCATCGCCGCCGGGCGCCCGCAGGTCGACCTCGAGATGATCGCGGGTCGCGTGCGAGTGTCGACCGACGGCACGACATGGACGCTCCGCGCCGCACGTCCCCCGGTCACCCGCAAGGTCGAGGCCAGCCGCGCGGAGCTCGCGAGCATGGTGGGGCTCCCGGCAGACGCCGTCTGCGACGAGCCGCTCTGGGTCGACACCGGGGTCGAGCAGCTCGTGATCCCGATCGCGGCTCCCGACCTCGTCCGCGCTGCGAAGCCGGTGCCCGAGCGGCTCGAGCGCTGGGGATTCTCGGCGTCGCGGCAGGAAGCGATGGCTTATCTCTGGGCGCGAGGCGAACCGGAGTGGACGGTCCGGTTCTTCTTCACGTCACACGGCTCGGTGATCGAGGATCCGGCGACCGGCTCGGCATGCGCGAACCTCGGCGGCTGGTGGATCGCGCGCAACGCCACCCGCCCGCTCGACGTGACGCTGCGCCAGGGCGACGCCGTGAACCGACCGTCGCGCCTCGGGCTGAGTGTGGCGGTCGATGGTGGGATTCACGTCACCGGCGCCGTGATCGAGCTCGGGCGCGGCGTCATCGTCGTGTAACACCACAGCGAACGAGATTCATCGCCGGCTCTCGACGGCAAAGCGTGAACGACCGTTCGCGCACGACCCTTGCCTGGAGAGCGGGCATGCAACCCGTACTTGTCCTCGCGATGGCCATCGGCGCATCGCTTCTTCCTGCTGCGGCTCACGCCGGAGAGCTCGACCTCAACCTTGGCCTCCAGGCCACGACGACCGAGTGGCCGGCCGATCACGGCGGCGGTACATCGCTCGATCTCGGCTACTGGATCAGCGAGCACTTCGGCCTGAAGTACATCGGCAAGGCGCACTACGCGACCGTCGATGAACGCGTGATGACGTACCTCAGCCTCAACGCGGCCGCACAGCACGACATCGGTTCGGTCCGGCTGGTCGGCACGCTCGGACTCGTTCACCAGCACGAAGAGACGCGCACCGCCCTGATGGAGGCGCCGTTCAGCGCCGCCCTCGGCATCGGGGACAACATTCGCCACCGGGCTGGCGCCCGCACGGGGGTCTCGCTCGCGGTCCCGGTCTTCACCTATGACCGCGGCGAGGGCTACCTCGCGTTCGATCTCGACGCGACGATGTTCACCGAGGACACCCGCGGTCCGCGGTGGATGACCAGTGGCGGCATCTCGTTCGGCTGCACCTTCGACTTCGCCCGCAAGGCGACGGTCGCGCAATGAAGGCGTTCGCCGCACTGCTCCTGGTTGCCGGTTGCGTCGAAGCACCGCTGCCGATGGACGAGATGCCGTGCC
>JACCQV010000467.1 GCA_013813945.1 Deltaproteobacteria bacterium
CCAGCGTCTGGAAATGGAACATCGACCCGGTATCGGCCGGTGGCTCGGCCGGTTGCCTCGGAGTCGCCTACGCAGACGCCTACGCCTACGCCTACGAGGTCAACACAAGCGATCCCTGGGGTTAGGCACCATCGCGCTCGGATTTCCGTGGGAGACCCAGGACCCATTTCTGTTCTGCGTCTATCACGACGACAAGTACCCCGCCGGTAACGACCGGATGGGCCCGGCTGCGTCGCTCGCCGGCCGCGATCTCGGTCAGGACTTCGCCGGCAAGGACGGCTGGCGCATGTACCACGGCGAGGAAGTGCCAGGCTTCCCGGGCCATCCGCACCGCGGCTTCGAGACCGTGACGATCGTCCGCCGTGGCTTGATCGATCACTCGGACTCGCTCGGTGCAACGGCTCGGTTCGGGCGCGGCGACGTTCAATGGCTGACCGCCGGCAAGGGCATCGTCCACTCGGAGATGTTTCCGCTGCTCGATCAGAGCGGGCCGAACCCGCTCGAGCTGTTCCAGATCTGGCTGAACCTCCCGAAGGCCGACAAGCTCACGCAGCCCTACTTCACGATGCTGTGGGATCACGCGATCCCGCGTCACGTCGCGCGAGACGCCTCGGGGCGAACCACGGAGGTCACGGTGATCGCCGGTGCGCTCGGTGACGCGACGCCGCTACCACCTCCGCCGAGCTCGTGGGCCTCGCGTGCGGAGTCCGACATCGCGATCTGGACGATCCGCATGCAGCCGGGCGCGGAGTGGACGATGCCGCCCGCGCAGCGCGGCACGAACCGCAGCCTGTATCTGTTCATCGGCTCGGCACGGATCGCCGACAAGCAGCTCGCGTCTCCGTTCGGAGTGCGGCTCGCGGCAGACCTACCGGTGCCGCTCGTGGCAGGTCCCGAAGGTGCCGAGCTGCTCGTGCTCCAGGCGCGCCCGATCGGCGAGCCCGTCGTTCAACACGGTCCGTTCGTGATGAATACACGCGCGGAGATCCAGCAAGCGTTCGCGGATTACCAGCGCACGCGGTTCGGGGGCTGGCCGTTTCCGAGCGAGGCACCGGTTCATCCGCGCGAGGAGGGCAGGTTTGCTCGCCACGCCGATGGGCGCATCGAACGCGCCTAGCTGTCCTGCCTACAGACGGGCGTGGTCGCACAGTGGCGTGCGCCGGGGCCCGGTGCTCGGTTGTCGCACGCGAACTTCCGCACGGATCCGCTCAGACGGGCCTTCCGTGCCCCTGTGCGCCGTCGTCACAACGGAGCGCGGCTTGCACATCAGGGCCGCGGTCGGCTCGAGGGAGCCGCCCGAAGGAACCCATATGAAAACAAGCCTACTTTGCCTACTGCTCTCACTCGCTGCGTGCGGCGACAACCTCGGTACCCCGGACGGCGGCGGTGGAGACGGCGGCGGTGACGGCGGTCGCGACGCCAGCGGCACGACCCCGACGGTGCTCTCGAACCTGCCTGCTGCCAACGCACTCGATGTCGCCCTCAACACCGGCGCATCGGTCACGTTCAGCGAACCGATGGATCGAGCGTCGCTCGCGACCTCGTTCACGCTGAAGACCGAGGCCGGCAACACGCCGGTCGCCGGCACCGTGGTCACGAACGGGGCGACGGCCGTGTTCTGGCCGTCCGCTCGGCTCACGATGAACACCCCCTACATCGCGACGGTCACGACCGGTGCGAAGAGCGCTGGCAACGTGGCACTCGCGGCGGAGCACAGCTGGAAGTTCACGACTGGCACCATCGTGGGGCCCGCGCAGGGCGTGAACCTCGGGACCTCCGGCAACTTCGTGTTGCTCTCGAAGGCCGGCATCGCGAACGTGCCGACCTCGATGATCCGCGGCGACATCGGCGTCAGCCCGATCACCGCGACGGCAATCACCAACCTGCCGCTGACGCCTGATGGATCGAATCAATTCTCCACGACGCCCGAGGTCACCGGCCGGGTCTACGCGGCGAACTACGCGGCGCCGACGCCGAGCAACCTGACCACCGCGATCAGCGACATGGAGACCGCCTTCTCGGACGCCGCGAGCCGCGCGCCGGACGTGACCGAGCTCGGTGCGGGCACGATCGGGACGACCACGCCCGCGATCGCTCCGGGCGTCTACAAGTGGAGCAGTGGGCTGAACATCACGACGAGCCTCATCCTCACCGGCAGCGCGACTGATGTCTGGATCTTCCAGATCGCGCAGGGCCTCACCCTCAGCACCGGCGTGCAGATCACGCTCGCGGGTGGCGCCATCCCGGCGAACATCTACTGGCAGGTCGGCGGAGCGGTTACCGTGGGCACCGGTGCGCTTCTCCAGGGCAACGTGCTCACGCTTACGTCCGCCACGCTCGATACCGGCGCGACGCTCAACGGCCGTCTGCTAGCGCAGACCGCGATCACGGTGCGCATGGCGACGATCCGGCGCCCGGGTCTCTGAGAGGCTATAGCCCTCGCGGGCGATGGCCTGCGGCATCTTGCCTCCGCCCGGAGCAGTAGAGGCTAGCGCCCGCGGGCGATCGCCTGCGGGATCTTGCCGCCGCCGGTGGTCGCCGGCGGTGGCGTACCCTCGCCGCCGCGGTAGTTGTCGACCACGCGGTAGCGCTTCGCGTAGAGCCAGAACACGAACGTCGCCAGGAACGCGAACCCGGCGAAGAAGAACATCAAGAACGCCGTCTGGCTGAGGCCGGTGTTCTTGATTTGCGACATCACGCTCTGATTGCGGATACCGGCGTCGACGAGGAGCACCCAGAGACTTCCGACCGCCGTCGTCAGGTTCCAGAAGCTCATGATCACGCCCTTCATCGACGGCGGGGCCTGGCTATACGCGAACTCGAGGCCCGTCGCGGAGACGAGGACCTCGCCGAGCGTCAACAGGAAATAGGGGAGGATCTGCCAGAGGATGCTGAGCTTGTCGCCGGTCTCGTCCATGTAGACCTGGAGCGAAGCGACGGCGATCCAAGCGAGGCCCGAGAACAGGATGCCGGCGGTCATCTTGCGCAGCGTCGTCGGCTCGAAGCCCATCTTCCGCAGCGCCGGATAGAGCACCATGTTGTTGAACGGGATCAACAGCATCACGAGCATCGGGTTGAACAGCTGCATCTGCGCGGGCTGGAATGCGGTGCGGCCCGTCGGATCGAAGGTCCAGCCCGGCAGCGCCATGTTGCCGCCCTGGACGACCCATTCGCTCGCCTTCTGATCGAACAACGAGTGAAACGGCGTGACGAGGGCGAACACGATCAGGATGCGGAGGACGGCGCGCACACCTTCGATCGCGACGTCGGGGTGTAAGCCGCGCGCGCGCTCGAGCTGCATCGCGGTGCCGACCCCGCCGAACGCGATCACGAGCACGACGGCGAGGCACATGACCGGGACGATATCGAGCAGGTTGAAGTACCAGAGAGCGAACGAGCCGACCGCGAGGATCACGCCGAGCAGCGCGATCCAGGTGCCGAGGTTGCCGGCGGTCGGGTCCTTGGTCGTCAGCGCGGTGCGAACGACGCGCATGAACGAGTCCGGGTTGTTCGGAGACACCGGAACGATGACGTACATCTTGCGGCCGAGCCACAACACCAGCGTCGCGATGCCCATCAGCGCACCGGGGATGCCGAACGCGATGCTCGGCCCGAACGACACCAGGAACAGCGGCATCAGCAGCGACGCGAAGAACGAGCCAAAGTTGATGATCCAGTAGAAGGCATCGAACACGCGCTTCGCGAGGTGCTTGGTCTTCGAGTCGAACTGATCGCCCACGAAGGACGCCACGAGCGGCTTGATACCGCCGGCACCGAGTGCGATCAGGAACAGGCCGGTGTAGAAGCCGGTGACGCTGTCCTCGAAGATCGCGAGGCACGCGTGGCCCGCGCAGTAGATCAGGCTAAATGCGAGGATCGTGTTGAACTTTCCGAAGAACCGATCGGCGAGCCAGCCGCCGAGCAGCGGAAAGAAATAGACGCCGATCACGAAGCTGTGAAAGACGGCCTTGGCCTCCGCCTTGCGCGCAGCCTCGGTCGGCAGGAACACGAGCAACGTCGTCAGCAGGAACGGCGTCAGGATGTTCCGCATCCCATAGAAGCTGAACCGCTCGCAGCCCTCGCTTGCGATGATGAACGGGATCTGGCGGGGCATCGGCGCCTTGGGATCGGGCGTGCTCATGGGCGCGCGGGTCATAGCACGGGCCCGTCCCCTACCATCCGACGGAAATGTTGCGTAGCGTTGCCCCGCTATGGCGACCCTCGGTGAATGGCTCGCGAACGGCCCGTTCGGGGTCGCGATGTCGAGTGGG
>JACCQV010000469.1 GCA_013813945.1 Deltaproteobacteria bacterium
CCAGCGTCTGGAAATGGAACATCGACCCGGTATCGGCCGGTGGCTCGGCCGGTTGCCTCGGAGTCGCCTACGCAGACGCCTACGCCTACGCCTACGAGGTCAACACAAGCGATCCCTGGGGTTAGACGAAATACCAACCACTCGTGCAACTGCCGGCTTCGATCGGTCCGGTCGCGTTCGATACCCAGTATCGGCTCGACCACGACGCGTGGAAGGCTGCGATCGCGGAGGTCTGCGCGGCGCATCGACTACCGTGTCATCTGGTATCGCCGTTCGCCGATGGCTCGAACCTCGTGGCGTTGGTCGACGACCGATGCGTCGTGAAGATCTTTCCGCCCTTCCACGCACATCAGTGGGAGAGCGAGCGCCGTGTCCTGCCGCGCCTGCATGCGCAGCTACCGATCCCGGTCCCGGCACTGATCGCTCAGGGCGAGCGTGATGACGGCTGGTTCTACGTCGTCGTCGAGAAGCTCGAAGGCGCCCCGCTCGAGTCGTACCGAGGGACCTTCGATCACGCGACGAAGGCGCGCCTGCTCGAACAGATCGGCGCGACGATGGCGAAGGCGCACGCACTCGCCGTCGGCGAGCTCGCGACGTTGCCTCCCAGCTGGAGCGCCTTCATCGACGAGCAGATCCTGGGATGTCGCGCGCGCCACGCGCGTCTTGCGATGCCGGACTGGTTGGTTGCGGGCGTCGACGATTTCGTACGGACCTGGGGCCCGGGCGTGCAGGCGCCCAGCGATCACGTGATCCTCACCGGCGAGTACACGCCGTTCAATCTGCTGGTGGACCGCGACCCGGAGGGCTGGCGCCTCAGCGGCATGATCGACTTGGGCGATGCGATGATCGGCCCACGGGACTACGATCTCCTCGGGCCATCGCTGTTCCTGTGCGAAGGGGATCCCGCCCTGGTCGGCGCGCTCTTCCGCGGCTATCACGGCCACGAGGCCGCGCTCGACGACGCGGCCCGCACGCGTCTGCTCGCGCTCGCGGTCCTGCACCGCTACGCGAGCTTCGATGGACAGATCAGGATCCCGGGCTGGCGAGATCGCGCGCGCTCGTTCGAGCAGCTCGCCCTCCTGATCTGGCCGCGCTGCTGACCTCAACCCGAGAGGACTTCCCACCCGCCGTTCGGTTGACGACACGCAGTACCGCGGACCTCGTCGGATTTTCCTGATCAGTTGATTACGATCGGATTCGGCGGAACGAGGATCAGCACCTCGCGCTGATCCAGCGCCGTACAGCCGCCAGCGAGAACGCGGATCGTGGCGCGGAACACCTGAGCGTTCGCGGTCTGCGGCACGAAGTCGTTGAGCGCCTTGACGTCGAACTGCACGCGAGTTCCGGGTGTGACGCCGAAGAAGGTCGTCATGTCGAACGTCGGGTTCGGCACGACCGGCGGGGCGGCAGGGACCATGAAGCCGGTCGGGATGACCTGCTTGATGAAGTCCGCGGTCGTCCGCGGGGTCGGCAGCGGGACGCCGGCGATGTCGGTGGTCACGCCCTGGCGCTCGCTGGTGACGTCGAACAGGGCGAAGCGCGTGAGCATGCGGATGCCGGTCACGATGTTCGAGCCGAGCCCGTTGCCCGCGGCGTCGGTCAGGAACACGAGCGGACACAGGCCCTGCGCGTCGGGCGCGCGCCCGGTACCGTTGGTGTTGGTGCAGCACTGGTTCGCCGCGCAGCCCGCGGGACGCGCTGCGATGTCCCACGCCGCGGGGGGGACGCGAGCGCCCGTCGCGGTCGCGAAGTCTTCGAGATCCGCCTGGCCACTGCAGTTCGCCGGCAACCCGCTCTGGAACGAAGCGATGCCGACCGACCGCGCGCAGATGTTCGCGAGGGCAGTCTTCGTCTGGGCGCGCGAGTGCGCGACGGCTGCAACGGCGCCCGTGTAGTTGGCGACCTGGGTCGGGAAGCCGCTGACCGCGCAGGTGCCGGACTCGCCGGGGCCGTGCATCATCGCGTCGGTCACGGTGACGACGACGGGCATGGTACCGGCGCGATAGCCGACGCCACCGATGCCGCTGGTGTTCGCCGGCACGCTCGTTGGCGCGGGTCCGGTGAGGCCGGCGCCGGTCGCGACCTGATAGAGGCCTTCGATCCCCGCCTCGGGCCAGTCGGCACCACAACCGATCGGCGCGACATTCGGCGCGAGCCCGGTGGAGTACTGACCCACAGCGGCCTGGACGGCCGCAATGTTGTTCGTGATCGTCTGGAACAGGTGCAGCGGTTGATCGGGGTTCTGATTGTTGTTCTGGTTGCACTCTGCGCCTTGCAGCGCGCCGTATGGCGAGACCGGGAAGTCCTCGAACGAGCCTGCACCGAATTGCGTGTTCGGGACGGCGGCCTGGATCCCGGGGACCACGACCGAGGTCAGCGCGTTCTGCAGCGTGGTGATCTCACCGATCATCGAGCCGGTGGTGTCCATCAGGAAGAACACGTCGAGGCTCGGCACCGTGGTGCCGAAGTCGAGCGGCTTGGCGACCTGACCGGCCGGATCCATGTACGGCAACACGAAGAAGAAGTCCTGCGAGCTGCCGCTGCGACGATAGGCGACCACGGTGATCTGCGCCTCGCCCGTGATGCCGTCGAGCTCGGCGCGGATCCGCGAGACCTCGACAGTCACCGCCCCGAAGCCAGGGATCGCGAGCGTCGGGCCGGTCATCGTGCCGACCGCGGGATTGGACACGCTCCAGCTCACGGCCGCGGAGATGTCCATGTCGTTGCCGTCCTGGAACCGACCCAAGGCGACGAAGGTCTGTGACCCCGGCATGTTGAGGTCGAGCTCGATGCTCGCGTTGGTCGGCGTCACCTCGATCGACGACAGCGTGTGGGGCACGTCGGTCGTGCCGTCACTGCCACCCCCGTCGCCACCGGCATCGCCGGTGACAGTGACACGGGGGCCGCACGCGGCGAACAGAGAGCACACGATAGCGAGCGCGAGCTTGGTCACGAGGCCCTCCAAGCAGAGAGCCTACTGCACCTGTCAGCGCTGGACCAGCAAGCCCTCAGCGAGGAGAAGCAAAAGGAGTGCAGCAGCGAGTGCGTGCCACAGCTCGACGCGCCGCGACTCGTCGGCGGGTGCGCCCGAACCGCCGCTGCCTGACGGAGGCAGATCGGCTGCGGCAGCGGGCGTGAGGTCCGACCCACGCGAGTCGATATTGACCACAAAGCCAAGCTCGTCACGCTCGTGGGCGCCGCCGGTCAGGTCGGTACCGGTGACGCGGAACACGCCCGGGCGGTCGGTGCGGCCGAACCGGATGCTCGATCGACCCGCAATCCGATCGCCCTCGAACGCGCTGCTCTTGCCATCCGGGCCGCGAATCTCGAGCTTCTTGAGATCCGCGGTCGGGAGGACCACGGAGCTGCCGACGAAGTGATCGGTCTCGCCGAACGACGCGTGCTTGCGAGCAAGGTGGCGGGCGGCGCCCTGCAGGAGCGGAAGGAAGCCGGGATGGATCGGGAGGTCGTTCCAGTCGCGGTCGAGGGTCGACGTGAACAGGAGAGTTCGGCCCGCTCCGATCGAGGCTTCGATCAGCGCAGCGGCGCCGTTCGTGAACCGCGCGAGGACCTTGCGATCCGCGGTAGCGGTCGTCGGACCGAGGAGTGCGATCTTGAAGAACTTCGCATCGGCGAGCTCGGGAGCCGCCTTCGAAAACGGCATGAAGATCGGATGGTCGGCCTCCCACTTCACGAGGTGAAGCGCGCGGCTGTCGCGATCTTCCGCCTGCGCACCCCACGTGGTGTCGATCGGATCGCGGAGGCTCTGCGGCAAGAGCGGCAGCATCGTGCGGTCGTAGGCGGCCGAGTCGACCTGATCGCCGGGCGCAACCAGGATGCCGCCACCAGAGCGTACCCACTGCGCGATCACGCTGACCCGCTCGCTCGAGAGGGCCGCGACATTGGCCAGGATGAGCACGTCGTAGCTCTCGAGCTCGATCGCGGCGGCGGTGCCCTTCATGCGTGGATCGATGTTCGCGAGCTCCTCGGCCGTGATGACGCGGACCAGTGTGCCGCTGTCCTCGCGATCACCCGGGCGCAACGCGGCCTCGACGTAAAACACCTCGTCGTCGTGGCGCACCGTTCGGGGATCGCCGTCGACGAGCAGCACCCGTACCTCATCGCGCAGCGAGGCACGGACCCAGCGGCGATCGTCGATCGCGAGGGCATCGCCGTCGAGCGACACCGACGCGTCACTCGCGCGCGCGCCCGGCGGCAGCGTGGCGAGGAACCGCTTGACGCGCTTCTCACCCTTCGCGAGCTCGAGCGAGCCACGCGCAACGACGCGATCCGCGATCGAGAGCGACAGCTCGATCTTCGCCGCGGTGTCGCTGAAGTTCGCGACATCGGCGTCGAAGGCGACACCGCGGGTGCCGGCCCCGGGCTCGGGAACGACGCGCAGCGCGGTGACCGCGAGGTTCGGCATCTTCTCGGGTCGCAGATCGACCGCGACGAGCTCGGGTCCGTCTTTGCCCCACGGCAGATCGTCGGGTCGCAGGCCCGTCTTCGCGTTGAGGCTGACGAGGTAGACGGTCTTGCGCGCGTGGCTCGACGCGGCGAGCAGCTGCGCGGCGCGAGCCAGGCCGCGCGTGGTGTCGGCGGGCCGCGAGCTCGGCTCGAGCGCGATCAGCTGATCGCGCAGGCGAAGGTGATCGCGGGTCAGCTCGGTCGGGTGATCGGCGCCCTCGGAGCTGCGCACGATCGCGACCTCGGCTTCGGGGCCGAGCTGCGTCAAGATCCGGCGCGCCTCGGTGGTGGCGCGCGCGAGCCACGGCTTGCCGTCGACGATGTAGCCTGCGGCGAAGGAGTCGTCGACGACGAGCACGGCCGCCTGTGGACCGCGCGTCACGCGTGGGCCCTTGCGCTCGCACGACGTGAACGGCTTGGCGAGCGCGAGCACGACGGCCGCGCACGCGATGATCCGGACGAGCAGGAGCACGCGCTCGCGGAGGCGCAAGCGGCGCGCGGTCCGGCGCTTCGTCGACATCAGGAAGTCGAGCGCGGCGAACTTCACGATCCGCGCGCGCTGGCGACCGATCAGGTGGATCGCGATCGGCACCGCGAGCGCCGCGAGCCCGGCGAGCATCAAAGGCGCGAGGAAGCCCACTACGACGCCCTCCGCCCGGGCCCGAGCTTGCTGCGCGCGACGAGAACGTCGAGCAAGGTCTTCTCGAGCGCGGTGTCCGTGGTCGCGAGGTGATAGTCGACACCGGCTGCCGTCATCGTGCCGCGGCACTTCGTCAGGAACGCTTGCATCCGCTCGATGTACTCGCGCTTGATCGCGTTCGGGTTGACCAGCATCTTGTTCGTGGACTCGAGCGCCTCGAACTGGGTGAGGCCGTCGTACGGGAACGACAGCTCGTGGGGATCGAGGATGTGCAGCACCGAGACGTCGTGACGCTGTGCGCGCAGGGCCGTCAGCACGCTCAAGGTCTCGTCGTCGGCGTCGAACAGATCGGTCGCGACGATGATCAACGCGCGGCGGCGCCGCGTCAGCTCGGCGATCCGCTTGAGCGCGGTCGCGGGCGTCTCGTCGCCGGTGCCGCCACGGGTCATCACCGTGTCGAGTACGGAGAGCAGATCGTGGAGGTGCGTCGTGCGGGCGCGCGGCGGGACCATGGTCTCGATCGCCTTGTCACCGCTCGCGACCAGGCCGACCTTGTCCTGCTGCTGGATCGCGAGGTAGGCCAGCGCGGCGAGCGAGATCCCCGCGTACTCGAGCTTGGACATGCCACCGCCGGAGAACCCCATCGAGGCAGAGGCGTCGAGCACGAGGTAGATCGTGAGCTGCGACTCCTGCTCGAACTGTTTCACGTAGTAGCGGTCGACCTTCGCGTACGCCTTCCAGTCGACGTGCCGGAGCTCGTCACCGGGCGAGTACTCTTTGTGCTCGGCGAACTCGACGGACGAGCCGTGCAGTCGAGCGCGATGCATTCCCGAGAGTGCGCCCTCGACGATCACCCGCGCCTTGATCGGCAAGCTGCCGAGGCGCGCGAGCTGCGCGGGGTCAATGCGTTCAGGTAGCGTCGGCATGCGTCGTCAGCCGTCCCCTCAGGGAGTGACGACCGACAGCAGCCGATCGACGAGCTCACCTGCACGCAGGCCTTCTGCCTCGGCGCGGTAGTTGAGGATGAGGCGATGCTGGAGCGTTGGC